>CANROJ010000063.1 GCA_947632215.1 uncultured Flavobacterium sp.
TACTTTTTTAATTTATTACTCAATAAGAATTACTTTTAGAGTCTTCTAGTATATGAAAGTAAGTTAATTAAGTAAGAGATTAATTCGCTTATTTTTAATGTGTTATGTTTTTTTTGCCTATAATTTAAATAAGGTGATATAAGCTCTTTGGAGCTCTTAGTTATAAGTGATGCTGGTTTTTTACTTTGAAGTATTCTACCGAATTATATACGGCTTAAAACTAACCTTTGCCCAGTGTTTTTTTTTCAGCCAAGAATAATTAGTGATTCTTATATGGATTACAACAACAAAAAAGCCGCAGCTTCTAATGATTTAATTAGGGCGCTGCGGCTTTATAGTTTTGTAATTATTTTCTTTAAGTTGTTTTTAGAATTATGCGGTCTCCCACTTTGTCTACTAATTTTTGGTAGAAGGATTTCACTAATTCATAGTGCTCTGGCTCTACTTTATGCAAGGAGGTAGTTAGCACTAAATTTATGGTTACTTTATGGCCGTCCTGTACTAAAGAGTAATCTGCTTTTAACCCAATTTCGGGATCTTCTATAACTAGGGATTCAGGCAAATATTCTATCTCTAAGTCCTGTGGAACTACAAGGGTGAATTGATAAGCCTCAATGGAAGGGAAACCTAAGAAGATTGGCATATCTCTTTTTACTGCGGTAAAAGGATTGCTATTTTTGTTGTAGAACTGCATAGGATTGAAATAGATTTCATCACCTATTCTAGCGTACATATCGGATTTTTCAAACGTGAAAAGCACGCGAAAATCCTTAGTGGTATCCTCTAAGCTATTAGGGCGTATCGACTTTATTTGAGTGTTATTATAACTTTTCTCCAATTGATTTTGCAATTCTTGCTCGCTCTTATCCTTATAGTTATTTCTGTAAATGTATGCGTAATAATCCTTATAGGTTAGCATGGCTTGTCCAGAGACTGTACCATCGCGATTTAATTGAACTTGGAAGTTTTCACTTTTTGTACTGTAGAAATTAGGCATCATTTCTAATAGCTCAAATTTATCTTCTTCTTCAATTAATATCCCTGACCAGTTAAGATCACTAGTAGGTATGATGTTTATTGCTGTATAGGGGTTGGTAGCATCTAAAAACAGTGTTGCATCCCCTATTTTCACGCTGCTTATAACTCGGTTAAAAGAGGTTCTTTGCATAGAGATATCTATGCCGTTTGCCACAGTACTAACTAGCACTGGGTTGGCCTTTAACCCAACATAGCGAAGCATGCTTGTTAGCATTAAGTTTATCTCGGCTACATTTCCGGTTTTGTTTTCAAAAGCAGCCTTTACTCCATTTCTAGTTAAATAGCCATTTTGGTTATTCCAAGAGACAGAGCTTTTTACAAGATCTAATATTTTTTGGGTTTTTTGTATATCATTCAAGCCCTGATACTCCGATAGGTTAATACTTGGAACGAAGTACTTGGTTTGCTCTAACTGATTCTTAAAGTTTGAACTGTTATAGATATTCTTTACAAGGTCCTCTGTGGTTAGCCCAATTGATTTACTAGGCTGTCCTGGATACTGTATAAGACTCAGATCAAAGGAAACAGTAGAGCGGTAATTTTCCTTGTTGTCAATATAATTTTCATCTTTAAGTTGATCGATATCTGTAGCGGTGTAGACTAAGATATTCTCCAGTAGCTTTATTTCCTGAGAAGGTACTGAATTACTTAGTCGTATAGAGCTGTGCTTTATATCGTTTTCTCTTTTTACTGACTGTCCTCCTTTTATACGAGTAGAGTAAACAAGGTATTCTGGTATTCTTAGTCTATAGACAGAGTTTAACGTAGGTATAGACTTTTGAAAGTCCCAGGCAGGTATTTCATTTAAGTGGTCTGTTCTTAAGGTATAGGAATACTCCACTATACTACCAGGTTTGACATCGGGAGCAATCATTGTCTTTTGTTTCCAATACTTATCTTTGTTATCCTCGAATAATGCGCTGGATTTTGCTTTGGTCTTTACAATGCGATTATCCTCTAGATTATATGTAGTCATCTCATCTATCTTGAGGTTTTCCTTTACGTTTCTACCCACATAATAGGTCACCGATAAGTTGACATTATCAATTCCGTCTTGGGTATATACTTTAATCTTTCTACTTGTCTTTTGTACCATTTGAAAACCAATACCTACGTGGTAATCAAAGTGGATCGAGCCATATTCGTCTAATATAACTGCATCGGCTTGTGGGAACTTATCACTTTTTTGCTCTTGAAGCTCTTCTTTGGTAACTTTTCCTAAGATGTTTTGTGCCCAAGAAAGCATCGGGAAACATAGCAGTAGAATTAATATATTTTTTTTCATGTTTTAATTAGTTGGTTTCAGTACAAGATTTACCTGATCGTTTCTATTTATTTTTTCTATGAATTCTCTAAAGCTTTTGTAATGCTCTTTGTCATGGGTACCACCAACAAGACTAAGTTCTCTTGTGTAGGTAAACTCATTGTCTTTAAGAACAAATATGGCCTTGTAATAACCAAACTCACTTTCAAATTCAAAACTCGGTGGTATCTTATCGATGGTATAACCCTGTGGAAGGTTTATAACAATTTGATCCTTGTCCACCCAAGAGCTATTAATTGAGAATGGCGTTCTTCGGTTTTGCGCGCTAGTTAAACGAGACGATATAGTATTCCAATTCCCAAGGGCTATTAATAATCTGTTTCCTAGTTTTTTGGCGTACTTATTAGCCTGAAAACTTATATTCTCCTGATAAGACACTTGATTTACGTCTTTTTCTAGCTCTAGGCTTGTGAAGCTATCTATCTTATACATGTAAAAAAGTCTCTTATAGAATTTGTCTTTATCGCTATTATCTAAATAATAGGTATGGCTTCTATTGTCAAACTGTCCCCCTAAAGAAGTAATCTGCATTTGCACCTGTGCATCTCCACTAGGTTGTAGATCAATTAGGGTCTTGGTTTTCTGTAGGTTATCTTCCAAGGGATACTGGGTTGTTTTAACAAGCTCACTGTTATTTGGTTTTAATACCAAAGCGGTGCGGTTATCTGTAAATCCAGCTATGTGTCCAAAAGGAGATTTCTGATCGGTGGCCTCCACAAAATAATATCCTCCATTTTCTAAGGCAATAGCCAAAATCATATGATTTCCCTGTAAGCAAACTGATTCACTTTGTATATCCAGTGGAGTAGAAGAGCCGTATAAGACTACTAAGTAACTCTCTATACCAGCTTCTTTATACAAAGCCCTTAAGTAGTTAGATAGACCCTTACAATCGGAGTACCCGAGTTTATCTACCTCTTGGGCCAAGGTTGGCTTCCAACCTCCAATACCTAGTTGTATGGATATATAACGGGTTTTGCTTTGCATATACTCATATAAGATCTTAGCCTTTTGTAAAGGATCCTCTACGCCTTGGATCAGCTCTTGTACTTTTTGTTTGGTTTGTAAGGGTAATTCATCGCTACCATGAACTAGATTTTGGTAATACCAATCTCCTAATTCTTGCCAAGAATTAAAAGAAGCATTGACTCCTTCTAAGTGAACCTTATCTAAGGCAACAATAACCTTAGGTAAGAAACTCGAGGCTGTAGCACTATAACTTTCATTTATCAAGGCAGGGAAATTCTCTAAAGTGTACTCTACTTTTGTTGGAGTTATATCCTTGTCTATAGTAACGAAATCTGGATTGTATAGGATTGCATTCATAGATATACTAGAAGGCGTCTCTACAGAAAATGAAGAGGAAACGATAGACTGGTTATAGCTTTCAATGGGACTCCACTTTGGTAGGAATGCTGTATTTTTAGATTCTACTTGGCTTGTAAATACGATGGTGATAGGGTACTTTACTGGTTTGTATTGAAAATTTAAAATACGACCATCGGTTATATTTACCCCGCCACTTAAAGACAAGTCCTTAAAATCTTTCTGCTTATAAGAGTTAATTAAGTCTCCCTGATGGTCATATATACTTACCCCTATAGATTTTATCTTATGGTTTTTGCTATAGTATTCACTTATATCTAAGTTTTCTAAACCAGAAGCGTCTAATAATAATATGGTCTTTGTAGTGGTACTGAGGTATTTGTCGATTGCTAAAACTTTGATGCTTATGTTTTGATCTAAGATAACACTCGAAGCATTTTGGGTTAAAGAGGGATCCAAGCTAACGGGTGGTAAATGTTTTTGTCCCCATAAAATACTTGAAAATAGTAGTAAGATAAGGTATTTGTTCATTGTTGTAGATTAGGCTTAATCACAAATATAAGCCTTTGTTTAACATATGTTAACTTTTTGTTGATATATTTTAACAATGTGTATCTTTTCTGGGTCTTGCACTATTAGACTATAGCTTTTTAATTGAGCTAAGGCTAGATTTTCTAATGTACTAACCATGGCAATCCTTTGAAGTATTCTTTCTTTAATCTATAGCAGTTGACTAACTAAAAAGTAGTCAGCACTCACACGCATTGTCTTTTGAATTTCTCTTTTACCATGTTGGGCCTTTGTTTTACTTAATAAATCCCAAGAGAAAGTAATTACTTCACGCATAGTAAATTGACTTGTAAAAGGTGAAATA
The DNA here is from genome assembly GCA_947632215.1 of uncultured Flavobacterium sp. GTDB lineage: Bacteria > Bacteroidota > Bacteroidia > Flavobacteriales > Flavobacteriaceae > Flavobacterium. Next base: position 4,563 of record CANROJ010000063.1, read on the forward strand.
ATAGTTTAATTTAGGTTTGTTTATCCAAGAGGTTCCCTCTTTGTATGGGGATATAACAAGAGAGTTAGGTATAGGTTTATTTTAAATAAAAGGAATAAAAATGAAGGATAAACTAAAAATTATAGCCGTTGTACTAGCTGTTGTAGTAGCTATTATTCTAAGTTTTAAGGAGTATCATAGAGAAGAAGAAATCTTGCAAGAGATAGTGCATAGGTATGTTAGTGCACCTGCGGTAATACTAGAGGTTTACCAAGGATCGGTTAGTAAATATGGTATGAAACACAACAAATATGATTTAGAAGTGCACCTTAATGACTCTACAAAGATTCACATGTTTAAAAAAGTCTTAGAAGTACATCTAGAAAAAGGCACTGCTCTTGAGATTATCTATAATCCTGAGGATTTAGAAGATACCATATACGTAAAAAGGAGCCATTGAGTTAATGAAAACAAGCTAATGATAAAGAGTCCATATTTTTTGTCTAGAAGTTTGTTCAGCGTTTTTAAGCGCTTATCCCCGCTGAACGATCACTTTTATTGAACACACAAATGTATAGGGGCAATAATTTTGTGTATGAAGCTATTGCTTACCTAGAAGGCACAACAGGGCTTCCTACGGATACTAAAAGCATTAGGAGAACCTATAATGTGATACTTGAAATTAACAAGGATAGCTTTTATTGCATTGCTAACAAAAAAATACAAATCATAGCATCCTTTCTGTTTTGAAGACTATAAAATATAAAGTGGTTAATAAGCTCTATGTAAACCAAGAGACCAAGACAATATTAAGCTCTGGTTTTATTAACGGGATTTGTTTTTTTCTATATAATCAGTAAGTCTATTAGCTAGAGAATCTAAAAATGGAGTAGGGGTCTTTGAGTTCTTATTTTTCATGCGAAAGAAGTTGTGATGAATATTCTTTAAAGAGATATTAAAGATAGAACTAAAGTGATCGGATAACTCTTTTAAAGATAGCTTCTTCTTATTGATTGATCCGTTTATATAAAGGGCGTATATAAGCTCGGTTAATGCCACTTTGGTACCTGTCCAGTAGAGTTTACTCTGCACTGGTTTTTCTAAGGACTCAAACATGGAGTTATTTGAGCTTTTAGCTTTGTCTTTGACAACAATGATGTCTTTGCTTGATTTGTTTTTAAATAGACTATAGACAAGAGAAAAGGAGTTGAAAAATCTCTTTGTCCATGGATCGCTGTCTTTATCCTCACTCTGAGTGCTAGGGCCTTTATTTGGAGGTAGACTCGCGCAGGGTAATAATACATTAGAAGAGTCATAACTGTAGTCTTGCATAAACTCTAGTTTGCCTTGCATATATTTTATTAACCCTTGTAGGGTTAAATAATCACTTACCTGCCTATCTAGTTGAGTTCTACGCGGGTTTTGTACAATTTTCATACGATTTTGCTCTTTAAGGTCCACTAGAATTTTAAATGGACCACGCATTACGGTGAAGTATTGCTCATCTAAATAAGTAGAGCCTGATCTAAGATATACACCTAGGTTATTAGTCTTTTCTACTTCTTTTAGTTTTTCACGTAAATATTTATAGATGACCTTATAATATTCCCTAGTTACCTGGAAATCATCTTTAGGACAATTCTCCTCTATATGAGCGGTATAATAATGAAAACTAAGTTTACTGATAAGTAAAGTTTTCACATGTTTGAAAAAGTAAATTTCTTGTTTTTTATTTTTAAAGCCATGTTTATTCTGATGTGTTAGTACATCGCGCATTACTTTTTTTAAGTAACTAATGTATTTGCGCTTAGAATCCATACAAAGAGAATTATTCAGGAAGTATTTATGCTCTTTGTCTAGTATTTTGGCTGTTAGTGTTTTGTAATCCATACTCTAAATATTTTATATGTGCAGAAATGAATCTGTAGTATGCACAATAAATTAAATAAAAAGAAAAATAAACCAGTTAGCCTTACTGGTTTATTTTTAGTTTTTGTTTTTTTAGATGATTCCTAACATCGGCATTTTTCTTTTTTTATGGAAACAACAATAGAATGCCTTTGAATCTTTTATATCTAGTGTGTGTGAGATTCAACACCATAAAAATAGAATATTTATTTGATACGATTACTATCTTGTTGGTTTTTAATGTGTTAAAGTTTTTAGTCTAGAAAAAAAACGTTATTTAAAAGGGAAATCAATAGTAAATTAACATTTTTCCTATATAAATTATTTTTATTTCTTAACTAATATGAACTAAATTCTACCCTTTTGTATAATTTGCTTTTTTTTAGGTTCTCTTTAAATGATAAAAGAATAAAAAAATAGTAGTTTTACGTATTAAAATGAAAGGTTAGTTGTATAATATGTTAAATATGATAACATTTACGTAAAATAGTTAACAATCCATTCTTCTTATATGTTTGTTTTAATTGTTTATTATTTGGATATTTACTGTAATGTTTTTGTCAAGAGTATTTATACAAAAAGTAAAATGGGGATTTATAACTTTAATAGACAAACATAATTAGGCGACTCTTTGTTGCTGATTTTATTGTTAGAATAATCCACTTCTAAATCCATTTTATATGATAGATAACTTTCAATCCTTTAGTATTACCAGAGGTAATACTATCGCTTTAGCCCACACTTTTATAGGGCTTACTTCTTACCTTTTTCTAAGTTGATGTAGCCTCGAAGGCTATCTTTGAGCAATTGTAGTAAATTAGTCTCTAGCCTTTACTTCTTGGTATTGCCTTAGTTTAATCTAAAGTACAAACAAAGCTATAGACTAGAGTAGTTTTACATGCTTGTTTTGTAAGTAAAGCGAGGCTTTTTTTAGTGACGATCTTAGAGTCGCTTATAATCTCTTTTATTAACTAAGTCCCTTTTCTTGGGGCTATTAGTATACTAAGTCCCTGGGTACTCCAAGGTCCTTAATTACATTATTTAAATTCTTAAGTAATGCTTAGCTATTAAATACATTATTTAAGATTCATTTTTAACTCAATATTTACCCTTATGGAATTACATATAAAATTATGGTTAGTAATTATCACTCTTGTCTTGATAATTATTAGCTTAGGTATATACACTCTGCGTATGCATAAATCCCGTACAAAGCAATTGAAACATAAGATACTGGTGACCAAAGCTCAAATGCTCAATACACGCCTAGTAGAAGAGCACGTAATATATGGAAACTTTTTTCATATCGTATTTAGTATGGTAGAAGAAGTATTTAATCCAGAGCATCCCTTGTCATTAATAAGACATCAGCTTAGGTTCTTAAAAGGAATTGTCATACAAAGGCAAAGATATATGCGAGATACTCTTTTTAGGGACTATATACCCTACAATGATTTAAATAACTTCGATCATATCTTAAAGTGCTATTTGAAGTATTCTATGGATACTAGTTCGTTGAAGGTAGTTTTTACCCAAGAGGATAATCTAGATTACAGCACTATAGAGAATCAAGTAGAATTAGCAGAATTGTGTATAGAGTTCTTACGCAATATTTACTATACTACAGAGTCTGAAAACATTAATATACATGTGAGTAAAGTGAAAGATACCTTACAAATAGCCTTTGTGTTTAAAGGAAGTGCCTTTGGCTTTATAAAAGATAAGATAAAACCAGCACCACTTAAAAAGCTGCATCCCGATCACGATCCAACTATTACACGTGATGTGATAGAAGGAATGGAAGGCGAGGAGTTCCAACCAGTCAAATATTTAGGCCTTGAGCTCTTAGACCGCCGTTTAAAGGCTATGCAGGTGAAGCTTACCTTAGGCTATAAGAGACAAGTAAATAAGATTACACTCGAAAAGAAGTTTCCCTCAAGTGGAAAGTAGTTATAAGCCATTAATAGAAAATACAACCTTTAGCCATATAGGTTATCTATCCCTTATAAGAAGTATCAATAGAAAATAAGTATGCAGACAGTATGCAAAAGATGCAATTAATAATATTAATAACCATATAGGCCTATTAAGGCGTCACAAAAAAGCCAAGATTACCTAATGAAGATGATCTTGGCTTTTATATAGTTATTGGGATTATTATGAAAGTGTTGCTAAAAGAAAATGTGTTTTAAAAAGACTTTTTAATGCTGAGGTATTCGCCTTAATTAGAGAGTGGGGTGGGAGTAGTTATTTACTGATAATAATTGTTTATCTAAGGATAAGCTGTAAAACACTGCCTCTAGAAATAAATGAAGTGAAGAGGATCTCCCGGACATTTGAATCTCCTCTCCACTAATGTAGTTTTAAAAAATACAAAGTACTTTCTAGTAAAAAAAACAATTAAAAAAATTATACATGAAAGTCAGATAAATGTACGAAGTATTTTTGTGAAAAACTAATATTTACATATATAAGTTATTATATGTGAGTGTTTTAGTGTTTTTTAGGTGGGCTTTGTAGCTGTTAAAGGCTGTAAAACCTAGTAAATGCTATGTTGCTGGTAATTAGATGTGTAAGTAATTAGTACAGGAAATAGATGACAATTCAGATGAAAAACTTAAAAGGAAGAAGAAAAAAATAGAATAAAACAGCAAACAAACCCAAGATAAAGCTGGGTCGTTGGTAGTTATATCGGTTATAGACTGGCAAAATTAGTAAATAAAACTGCTGTAATATTTACAATTCATGCTACACCTTGTGTGGCAACAAGGATGCATAATTTTTGATAAGGGCTTATTTAGTTATTAAGAAAGATAAATTCTAAAAAAGGAATTACTAACAGGGTAAGTAAGCTCAAAGCTTCTTAAAGCTATTGTAGCGCAAAGAGAAGTAAAAACATCTACTCTAGGAATCCTTTACTGCAGAATCCTGTAGAAGGGGTATCTTTTAAAGATATATGATTTGTACTTTACTCTTTTTTAGTGTTTTAGTTTTAAAACAGTTCTTGAGTACAGCTTTAGCACTTTAAATTGACTTTTATCTATAGACTAACCGTATTTTGCGTGTTAATTTTTGTTTTTTGTGACTTAATGTGTTGTAAATGTTTATATTAGCTAGATTTGTAAGGCTTGTTGTTAATTAAATAGGAAATTAGCTTAGGTAAATACCACTATCGGTACTTAAGTAATTATGCTTTGTTAGTTTTTAAAAAACATTATTATTTCACAACTTCATGAAATAAGTATATAGAAATAGTGAGACTTTGAAAGTTACAAGGGGCTTACTTAAATGTCTTATAAGACATTAAAATCTTACACAAGAAAAAAATGTATTTGTAAAGTTTAGTTTGTAATTTATACCCTTAGTCAGCACAAGGGAGTAAATTATAAAATACTTAAAACAAGTTTAATATAAGTTCTTGCTAGAGTTTTTACTTAGTAAAATACAAGTAGCAAGTTAAACATAGAAGTTTATCTCTTAAGGTAGACTTAATTGGGAATTTCAGTAGACCTACTATATTACGCGAAGGGTTTATGGGTTCTGTGATCAGATTCTTTTCTTAGGTGTTATGACTCAATGGTTGATACACTAGGAAAGATATACCTAATATCTATCTTGGTATTAAGTCAAAGTGTTTTTAGTTGATTGTCTAAATTTTAATAGATTCCCCTATGATTATATGTGTTTTTTTAGCCAGTGAGAAGACTTTAATGAGTTTTACCAAGTCTAAGCAATCTTTGTTAATTCAAGATAATATTGAATTAAAGCTACGTAGGTTTGATGTGAATCACTTTGAGGATCAATTAGACAATATAGGTGAATTTGATGTTGTAGTATTAGATGCTAATATTGACAGAGATGCAATCTTTTATTGTATAAAAACAGTTAGAGGAAAATCAACTAATGCCAAGATTATAGTTAGTTGTCAGCCCCGGGCTATAACGCCTTTTTTATATAATGAATTAATTAAGAGAAAAGTAGAAGCAATTATCTTACAAGACCAGGATACAAATAAATTAAAAGAACTAATTAGAGTTGTCTATCACGGAGGTTCCCACTACGATCCCTCCCTTGTTAATGATTTTCTTACTTCTAATTTTGTTGAAGTAAGTCAAAGAGAACTCCTTGTATTAAGACTTATTTGTAAGGGGATGTATCTCAAGGAAATTGCACATGAGCTCAATGTTAGCATACGTACTGTTAGTAATAATAGAAAAAGATTATATGATAAGTTTAATGTACAAAATGATATCGCTCTTACCATTGAAGCAATAAGGCTTGGGTATTTAAGTTCTCAGGAAATCATAGATTCCACAGAATACTAATTACTAGAATACTATAGAGCTTAGATATAGTTGTTAGTAAAAAAATTGGATATACTAATGCGGTAAAAGTATTTAAGAATAATCTATTGACTTCAGTGAAGGTTATTTAAAGACAGCAGAAATGAAAAAGGTTTAAGGTAGTATTACTTTAAACCTTTTCTTGTAAAAATGAGTCCCATTAGTTTGATGATTATTAGTTGTACTAATTCCAATTCTATAAGGCCTGTAATAGTTAGACTTTATTTTTATTTGGCTGTGAAGTCGAAGGTATGTTTTTTCTAAATTTTAGAGATTACTTACCTGTAGACTACACTCCAACTTTTATATAAAAAGTGCTGTATATGATTAATCAAGGATTGATACCATTTGTCTGTAATTATACCTCTAAAACTTCAAGACAAAGGAGCTTAAAAACAGAGTGTAAAAGTATCTTTTTTGTTTCCTTTTAAAGTTAGGGTAAATAACAACTATTAAATTTTTTAAGGTCTTTTCTCTCTTTTTTTTGCCTAAAAAATATTTTTTTTTGAAAACCTCCTCTACAAGGCGTATTTACTGGGTTTGAGAGAATTCAGTGTTTTTGAGTGGAAACAAAACATCTTAAATAGAGCGAAAAGTTGCCTTTGTAGGCAATAAAATGGACAAAAACGCTGAAATAATTGCAAACAATGGCACTAGTTTTATCCTTTTTTATATTCTATGTTTACAAAACACCTTTTAGAAAACTTAATTATAAGATGTTGATTAATAATGATCTATGTGTAAAGGTGTGAGCGTTGTACTACTAAAGTACAACAAAATAGATCTTATTTAATTGATCAATAAGTCAAGAAAAAAAAACTAATATTTCAGGTTCTTTTACCTTGAAATTTTGCATAGAAAAATAATAGCAAAGCTATTTATTTTGGACTAATCTCTTAGTCCTTTTTTAAAAGTAATGTTTAATTTAACCCTAGTCTATAGATGTCTAGAGAAACAAAATCGTATGAACAAATTATTAACAATAATAGAAGCTTCTTTTATTGGTGTTTCCAAATGATTTAATATTTCACGTTTAAAACGTTTTAGAATCTTAATACCTGCCTTACACATAGCTTAAAGAACTATACGTATTAGTCTTGTTTTGAAATAGATTGGCGAATTTAGGTTAAATCATTTATGAGTAATAATTGAAAACAAAAGAAGCTTTTATTCTAAACAATCATTATTATGAGTAAAATGAGAAAAGTCCTATTTTCAGCATTAGCTGTATTTGCAATGTTTACAATAGGCGCACTTAATTTAAGTGCTAGCAATGTTAC
>CANROJ010000064.1 GCA_947632215.1 uncultured Flavobacterium sp.
AGTACTTGGTAGATAATAACTTACTGTAGTTATTAACTCTATAAGAATAAATGAAAGGGGCTGACTCACAACTGAAGACAGCCCCTTTTTATTTGTGATTACTATTAATTGGTCGAATCGTATTTTTGCTTTACCGTGAAACTGATCGATACACCTTGCCCTGGCTGGGTTGTAATTTGCAATGTACTTTTTAATTCTCTAGCTCTTTCCTGGATGTTTTTAAGTCCTAATCCTCTACTTTGAATAGAAAGGTCATCTAAGTTGAATCCATTGCCGTTGTCTTTAATATTAATAAGAACCACTTTGTCTTTAATTTCTGTTATTGAGATAACAGCTTGACTGGCATCAGAGTATTTGTTTATATTTTGCAAGGACTCTTGAATGATACGGTATATGTTTAATTTTTGCTCATTAGTATACAGGTGCCATTTAATATCTTTATCTATATTAAATCTGAAATTAGTTCCAAAAGGATTTTTCTGGTTTGAAATTAAATTTTGTAACAGCTCATCAAATCTATCTGAATCATACATTAGCTTGTTGGTTAGAATATGAGAAATAGTTCTTATCTCTTGCTCGGCTTTATGTAATTCTTCGATAAGAACTTCTTTACTCTCTGGTTTACTGCACTCTAGTTGCATTAGGTGAAATCTAGCAGTAAAAATCCTATTAATTATTCCATCGTGTAATTCTTTAGCTATTCGTTTTCGTTCTGAGGATTTGGCATTTTCAGCTAATTCTTTCTGCTCAAGCATTAATTCGTAAATTTTTTCATTAGCTAGCTGATTCTTGTTACGAAGAAGTAGGCGCTTGTTTTTGGCATATTGAATAATTGCGAAGATTGTAATACTAAATCCAAAGAATAAAAGACAGGTAAATAGAATTATAGTTTGATTGTCTATAGCTAGTTTTTTATTTAATTGATTTACTTTTTCCACTTCGAACTCAATGCGAGCAAAATTGTTTTTATTCCTACGCTCTATAGTATTTATACTATCATTTAATACAATATATTGATCAATGTATTTTGATTGATTTTCTTTATCATTTTGCATTAAGAAAGCAAGGGCAATTTTTGCATTTTGTAAACGTCTTTGTTTTTTAGATATGTCGTACTCTGACTCTGCTGCTGAAATACTTTTTTGAATTTGATCAGTTTTCTTGTAATACATCGCTTTTAACATCAATACACTAGCTATTCTAATGGTTTTAAGACCAGTGGATCTAATTGTGTCTTCTAGATCTGTAAGTTTTTGTATTTGTTGAAGTGTATTATCTAACTCATTTAATTCCAATTTAGCTTTTAAAAGATTAATTAGTAGACTAGCATGTAATTGCGGATATTGCTCTATATAAGGGTTTTTATTTAGTCCTTTCGATGCATAGTTTTTTGCATTTTCATAGTCTTTTGTTAGAAAATATAAATTAGATAGATTATTATTTAAGTTGGAAAGAAAGAAGTCTATTCGCTCTTGAGGGAATTTTTGCATAGAAGCAATTTCCATTATAGCTTGTTTGGTTATCGTGTAGTATTGTTTAGCTTCTTCAAACTCATGTAATTCTGTAAGAATAATCCCCATCATAAGGGTGCTTTCGTATAGAAGAATATAGTCATCAGAATTCGTTAAATAGCGTATGGCTTTTATATTTTCATTTTTACTTTCGGATAAAATTCCATTTTCAAAGAGAATTTTAGATTTTGCTAAAGCTAAATGTCCAGATTTTAAGCTATCAGATAGCGTATTGTAGATTTGTTCTGCTTTAACTAAGTTAGAATAAGTACTATCGAGTTGCTCTAAATTGTAATAATGTCTAGAAAGGATCTCGAATAATTGTGCTTGGTTAGATAAATCCCTTCTCTCTTTCGAAAAAGCTAATGCTTTATCCAATAATTGAGTGAATTTTAATGTGTCTGTGGTGGTACCACTATTTTTTAAAATCGTCACAAAAAGATTTCTGTTGATTTGGTTATTTTGATCTATAAGTATTGCAGTACTCAGTAATTCATTTACTTTGTTCTGGTGTATAGAATCTTTAGGTTTAATGTCAATAGTGAAGGTGTCTAGAAGTATATTGTCTTTATTTTGCTTGTCATTAGTACAACTAAATAATAAGAATATACAAAAAGCAAGTAGGGTCTGGTTAGTTTTATAGTGCATAATAGAAAGTTACTTCTTTTAGATAATTATACAAGATAAAGGTAGTATAAAGTAGTATAGCAGAATTTTTAATCAATAATAATTAATTATTAACATACTGTTTTATTCAAATGTTAATTAGTTGTTTTAATATAATAAGGATTGTATTAATTTATCAACATAGATATAGGATAATTGTTGGATTTAATAGTGTTTGTTCTATAAAATTACTATTTGTAAATAATAGTTGTTATATTTGAAACCTTCACAATTCAAATTTTTCTTTATACTTTTTTAATTATGGTTAGGATTCTGTTAATAGACGACCACCCTTTAATTATAGAGGGATATATTTTAGCCTTAGCTAATGATAAAGAGAATTTTTCAAAAGCAGATTTTTCAAAAGCATTTGATTGTGAGTCTGCAAAAAAATGTATAGACATAGCAATAAGTAAGCAAGAGGTTTTTGATATAGCTATAGTTGATTATTCGATACCCAGCTTTGTCGAATCCAATATTCACGACGGAGGAGATATTATTTTATATTTAAACAAAGTGATGCCGAGTTGTAAAACCTTTATGTTAACTGGACATACAGAGATTTTAACCATTTATGAAATAGTTAAAAATATACGTCCTGATGCATTAGCAAGTAAGCATGAGATATCACCTCTTAGTTTAATAAGTATTGTTGGTCAAGTTTTAGCAGGTGAGCGTTATCAAAGTGATATAGTTAAGCATTGCTTGAAAGAAATCGTACGTAAGGAAATGATGTATGATGATTACAATAGAGCTATTCTAGTATATTTAGCTAAGGGGGTCAAATTGCAAGAGTTAGAAAATCATATTCCATTGTCTAATGCCACAATAAAGAAACGCTTAGCAAAAGTGAAGGCTGCTTTTGGAGTAAATGATACCTCTACTCTAGTGCAGCATGCTATTAAATTTGGTTTTGTTTAGCTGATATAATCTATTTTTGTATTTTATTACCGGGGTGAGCGTTGCATTATGGACAATGAATCGTATTGTTTTTTTGTGCTTAAAAACAATTATTTTTATTAAATGAATCGTTCTTTTATAGCTTCTTTAAACTGATAATTGTCAGTAATTTACAGAGTTGCTTTTTATATTTTTGATTCAAAGTAAAAAATATGAAAATCCAACAAATCTACACCAATTGCATGTCCCATGCTGCATATTACTTATATAGTAATAATCAATGTGCTATTTTTGATCCTCTTCGCGATACACAAATTTATATGGATTTAGCTAAAGAAGATAAAGCTGAAGTTAAATACGTTTTTGAAACGCATTTTCATGCTGATTTTGTTAGTGGACATTTGGATCTACAGAAAAAATGCAATGCAGAAATAGTGTTTGGCCCCACTGCAAATCCTGGTTATCAGGCTATTATAGCTAAGGATGATCAGGTTTTTCATGTTGGTGATGTAAAAGTAAAAGTTTTACATACCCCTGGACATACGATGGAAAGTGTTACTTATCTTATTATTGATCCTGATGACAAGCCGTATTGTATCATAACTGGAGACACATTGTTTATTGGAGATGTCGGAAGACCTGATTTAGTACAATTAGTTAACTCTGAACTTACCTCTGAGATTCTAGCAGGACATTTATTCGATTCACTACGTCAGAAAATAATGCCTTTACCAGATGATTTAATAGTATATCCTAACCATGGCGCTGGGTCCGCATGTGGTAAGAATTTGAGCAAAGAGACTTTTGATACCCTAGGTAACCAGAAAAAAACTAATTATGCTTTAGATATGCAGCTAAGCAGGGAAGGTTTTATTTCTGTTTTATTAAATGGTTTAAGTAAGGCTCCAGGTTACTTTCCTTCTAATGTTTTGTTAAATATAAAAGGATACGATCCCCTTGCAGATATTATTACAAAGGCGAATAGAAAGCTTGGATTAAAGGAACTATTAGATTTACAAAAAGAACATAACGCAATTATTTTAGATACACGAAGTGCAAGAGACTTTTCTCGAGGTTTTCTTAAGGGCTCAATACAAGTTGGGCTTGAAGGATCCTTCGCACTATGGGTAGGTGATTTGATTAATGGAATACAAACCCCTATTTTGTTAGTATGTGATAAAGATACCAATGTTGAGGTTATTACTAGATTGTCCCGTGTTGGTTATGATAATGTCCTAGGATACTTAGAAGGACCTCTAGATAACTATCAACTAGATCTGAATTCACTAGAAGAACTAAAGCAGATTTGTCCAACTAAATTCCTATCTACTACCTGGCCTAGTGATACTATTGTTTTAGATGTTAGAAATAAATCAGAATTTGATAAAGGGCATTTAGACCATAGTATAAATATTGCTTTGAACCAGCTGGAAGAACAATTACATTATTTAAGCAAGGATAAAGATATTCTTGTATATTGTCAAGGAGGATATAGAAGTACAATTGCCTGTTCTATTTTAAAAAGATATGGTTATAGTAGGGTAATCGATATTAAAGGAGGGTATCAAAAATTAAGTCAAAAAGATGCTATTAGCTGCTGCTCTGCCATAGGTTGTAGTAAATAATATGGGGGATTAGATTTTTTTTAGTTACTTTGACTTTTAAAATTTAATATTATGGTTACTCATATAGTGATGTGGAAGCTCAAAGAGCAAGACAAAGAACAAAATAAGTTGAAATTACAAAAGGTGTTACTTGATCTTAATGATTATATTTCAGAAATTAAAAGTATATCAGTTGATTTTAATTTAAAACAAGCTCCTCAGGATAACTACGACGTTATATTAACCCTAGTGGTGGATTCTTGGGAAGATTTAGAAATATATGCAAATCATCCAGAGCATGTTAAGATTTTTGATTTTGTTAGGTCTGTTGTTACTAGTAGAGTAGCTATTGATTACTAAAGCTTATATAGAATAATAGCTTGTAAATTAGATTTACAAGCTATTATTGTATTATAAGTAATTATTGAAAATAAGCTAATTATTAGTGTCTATACTTGTGATGACCTTTCTTATAATTAGATTTTTTTTTATGCTTTGATTTTTTGTTGTAATGACTGTTTTTAGATCCATGCCAAGTATTTCTTTGATTTATGGTCATTATATTCTCTATATCAATTCTGATATTTTGAACCATTTGTTGCTGTTTGTATCTACGGTCTTTTTCATTGTAATTTCTGCCCGAGTACCAATCATTGTATTCTCTTTCGTAACGTCTCTGATATTTTTCAATTTCACGATACTGCTTTTTAGTAAGTTTTAAATCCGAACTATCTTGGAAGAATATAGAAACTGCTCCTCCTAGATTTAAACCGAAAGTAGTGCTTTTATTCACCTGTGAATAAGAAGATGCAAAAAACAGAGAAAAAAATAAAATAAAAATTTTAGTTTTCATAGTTCATATATTTTATTGTTGTTCTTTAAAATATACAAGAAGAGTACCAATAATTGGTAAATCTAGAAAATAGTTAACTACTTAGTGAAGGTATTTGAGTGTATAATGCTTGATTATAGATGTTTGTTTTATTTTTTGTAATTAAAAGGTCTCCTATAATATTGCATATTTTAAAGAAATTCTATAAGTGCTTTAAAGGTGTACTTGATTTTAACGGGGTTTAAAGTCCCAATCTGAGGTATGATAGGAATAAAATTTCAGATGCTATATTGTTGAAATATAAAACGCGCAACATGCTATTGTAGCTTGTTGCGCGTTTAGAGTGCAGAGAGGAAGGGATTCGAACCCTCGATACATTGCTGTATACACACTTTCCAGGCGTGCGCCTTCGACCGCTCGGCCACCTCTCTAAGAAAATCTGACGCGAATATAATAAATTATTTCTCTATTTCACCACAAATTGGTCGTTCAAATTCAGTTTTAAAATTATTTGGATTTTCCTGTCCTAATAAAAACATCATTTTAGTAATTGCGGCTTCTATAGTGATGTCTTTTCCTGAAATAACTCCTATCTTTTTAAGCTCAGTACTAGTTGCATATTTTCCCATGTCAACAGATCCACTCTGACATTGAGTAACATTAACTACTTGAATTCCTTTATCAATGGCTCTTTTTAAACTGTCAATAAACCAGGCTTGACTCGGTGCATTTCCTGAGCCATAGGTTTGAATAATTACCCCTTTTAAGCCATCAATGGCGAATATAGCTTCTAAAACAGATGGCTGAATCCCTGGGAATATTTTTAGAATAACTACTTCGTTACACAAAAGAGTGTGTACCTTTAAAGCTTTATCCTGGTGATTATATAACAAAAGATCTTTGTTTATCTTTAAATGTACTCCAGATTCTGCTAAATGCGGAATATTTGGAGAGGTAAATGCATTAAAGAATTCAGAACTTACTTTTGAGGTTCTGTTTCCTCTGTAAAGTTTGTATTCAAAATATAAACAAACTTCTTGGATTAGTGGCTTACCGGATTCTTGCTGCAATGCAGCAATTTGAATTGCTGTAATAAGATTCTCTTTAGCATCGGTTCTAAGATCTCCAATAGGTAATTGTGAGCCTGTTAAAATAACAGGTTTCTGCAAGTTCTCTAGCATGAAACTTAGAGCTGATGCAGTATAAGACATCGTGTCAGAACCATGTAGTATTACAAAGCCATCATATAAGTGGTAATTGTTTTTGATTACTTCTGCCATTTTACTCCACATACTTGGATGCATGTCTGAGGAGTCAATAGGTACGTCAAAGGAATAGGTTTCAATGGAACAGTCTAAAAGGTGTAGCTCAGGGATACGTTCTAGAAGTTGAGTGAAATTAAAAGCTTTTAAAGCTCCTGTTTTAAAATCCTTTACCATACCGATTGTACCACCAGTATAGATTAGTAAAATAGCAGGTTTTTTACTCATTTTCTTGCAGCTTTAATTTATTAACTACAGGATTAGCATACATAGCTAAGAAACTATCTACTACAATTTTATTGTCCTTATCTACTCTTAACTCTAATCTTCTCTCAAATAATTGACGTTCCTTTTGGTTGTAATATTTTGAGAAAGTATTAGATTTATTAATGATATCGTAGGCAATATAATTAGTAGGCCAAAGTTTATAACTGCGAATAATTTTTTCGTCTAAAACGTTAGCTAAACTTTGTATTTGTTTATTTACTTTATCGCTGTTTTCTTTGATAAGGTCTAATTCCTGATCCAAAGGTTCACCAACGTGAATATGTATTCCTTTCTTTTGTCCAATAACTCCACTATAAAGGTTTACAAAGTCTTCGTTTTTATCCTTTGTATATATTTCTTCGTTGGCTGTAGCGATAATCTGTGGCATTTTTAATGCATCTGTAGGATCATACTCATAGGAAATACTTACAGGAACTATCTTTATTTTTTTAAAGTAGTCCATTAAGTTATCCATATCACTTGCCATACCTAACATTTTTAATACTCCTTGGTGAGTTTGGTCATTCCCGTCTTTGGTACGTCCTTCTCTTTGGGCAATCCATACTGATCTGTTTTGCTCAAATAGCAAATGATTAATATACTCACTCATTAACTTAGAGCTTTGTAAAAGCTCTCTAGGCGGTAAGCCTCTTTTTACTAAGAAATTACGATTAACCTTTGCTAATGCCAGCAAGAAAGACTTCTGTACTAAATTATCTCCAATAGCAGAAGCAGTCATGATCATACCATGCTCTTTTAATGCAACGTTAAGTAAAGAGGTATCCATAAGAATATCTCTATGATTTGATATGTAAAAATAGGGCGTGTTTTTATCCAATTTTTCAAAGCCTGAGGTTGTTAAACCATTAGAGCTTTTTTCTAGAATTCGACGAATAGAATGGTATGTAAAGTCATCTTGAAATTGCTTTATTGACGTTACTGCTTTTAAGTCATTCATCCACTGTTTTTCCGTTTTATCAGGAAAGGTAAAGCGCATTAAAGCTTTGACCATTGGGTGCTTAGAGATCTGCGTGAGAACTTCATTTACCTCGTGATCGTGGTAATGGCGTATTGAATCAAACTTAGACATTATAATACTTTATTATTGTAGAGAATTATTGTGTTGATAATTATATTCCAAATACAGCTTTTGAATTTTCTGTAGTTTGTTTGGCTATATCCATAATAGGTAATTGGTATATTTCAGCTAATTTTTCAGCTATATTTACCACAAAAGAGCTTTCATTTCTTTTGCCTCTATATGGAGTTGGTGCAAGATACGGAGAATCAGTTTCTAATACGATTTGTTCTAAAGGTATTTTCTTTAAAAATTGATCTATTTTACCGTTCTTAAAAGTAACCACACCTCCTATGCCTAGTTTAAGGTTATAGGATATGGCCTTTAATGCTTGTTCATAGGTGCCTGTAAAACAATGAAAAATTCCTCTTAAGTCATCAGATTTCTCCAATTCAAGGATTTCGAACACTTCTTCAAAGGCATCTCGACAATGTATATTAATTGGTAATTTATGTTTTTTTGCTATTTGTATTTGACGCTGAAAAGCCTCTTTTTGAATTGTAAGGGTAGTCTTATCCCAATATAAATCAATACCAATTTCTCCAATGGCGTAAAATTGTCGCTCTTCTAATTGTTTTTCAATGAAGTCTAATTCCTGTAAGTAAGATTCAGGTTTAACATCTGTGGGATGTAATCCTGTCATCAAAAAGATATTCTTCGGAAATTCTTTCTCTAAATCGTACATTTTAGATGCATAACTAGAATCAATAGATGGTATAAAAAAGCGGGTAACCCCATTTTGAATTGCTCGATTTATTGTTTCTTTGCGGTCATCATTAAATGCATCTGAATATAGATGGGTATGAGTATCAGTGAAAATCATTGTTTAGCGTGTTATTATTTGCTATTTTGGTACAAAAATACCTTATATATTGTATTAAACTAGATTAATATGCAGGAAAAATTTCAAGATCTATTAAAAAGCGAAGGTTATAAGAAAATAAACTTCAAAATATCTAAAACCCAACACCTATTTGTTAAAGCAAAAATTAATGGAGTATCGGGCGATTTTATAATCGATAGTGGAGCATCTAATAGCTGCATTGATTTTAATTATATTTCTAAATTTTATGCAAATGCTTCTGAATCTACTACTTTAGCTTCTGGTGCAGGTTCTAATAACATGCTTACTCAAGCCTCTTATGACAATCAAGTGCAAATTGGTAGATGGAAGATGTCAGGTTTTAATCTTATTCTAATGGACCTATCTCATGTAAATGTTGCTTTAACTCAATTTAAAACAAAAAATGTTCATGGCATTATTGGTGGTGACATTCTAATAACGTCAAAGGCTATTATTGACTATAATAACCTTTGTATTTATATGCTTTAATTAGTGTTTTTCTGTTCGAAATACTCTTTAGCTACCAATTCTAATTCTTGGTACCAGTCTTGTCCATATTTTCTAATTAGAGGATCTTTAAGGAATTTGTATACTGGCACTTGTAGTTCTTTTCCTAGAGTACAAGCATCGGAGCAAATGTCCCATTTATCATAATTCACAGCAGCAAAGGAGGTGAATTCTTTTATACGAATAGGATATAAATGACATGAAATAGGTTTTTTCCAGTCTATTAATCCTTCATTGTATGCTTTCTCAATTCCACATAAAGCCATTTTGTCTTCGTAGATTACATAAGCACACTCTCCTCCATGAATTAAAGGAGTTTCAAACTCCCCATCTTCTCCAATAATAGAAGTACCTTGTGTTTCAATAGCCTGTTGTCCTTCTGGACGTAGGAATGGTTTTACTTTATCATATACTTGATTCATGATATCTACCTCATTTGGCTCAACCGGTGCGCCCGCATCTCCATCAATACAGCACTGTCCTTTGCATGCTGACAAATTACAAACAAATTCTCTTTCTAGAACTTCTGCTGAAACTATTGTTTTTCCGACTTGAAACATAATACTATTGGTTAAAAAATGTTTGCAAAAGTACGAATCTTTCGTCATATAAAGAATTGTAAGGTAAAATCTTAACTTATTTTATAATTAATGATCGTAATTATAGAAAGATAGAAGGCTGTAGTAAGTTATATTTTGGAAATAACACTAGAGAGGGTAATATGTCTAGTTGTAAAAGAGTAAAAGTTTTGCAGTGAAGTAGTTTTTAATAAAATATTTAGATACCTTGTGTTGGATTTTTCACAGGGTGTGTAGATGCTTTAATTTATTTTTTTGTTATGCAGTTTAATTTAAGAGATACCGTTACAATAACTATGATTTTGTTCGCTGTTATTGATATTTTGGGAGTTATACCTATTGTAGTGGACCTAAGAAAAAAGGTTGGTGAAATAGAATCCAAGAAAGCAACGTTAGTCTCTGCCGTTATTATGATTGCTTTTTTGTTCTTAGGAGAACAAATATTAAATCTAATTGGAATTGATGTTCACTCCTTTGCAGTAGCAGGTTCGTTTGTATTATTTTTTCTTGCCTTAGAAATGATTCTTGGTATTCGTATTTATAAAGATGATACTCCAAGTACTGCTTCAATCATTCCTTTAGCTTTCCCTTTGATTGCAGGAACTGGTGTGTTGACAACCATTTTATCTTTAAAAGCAGAGTATGACACCATTAATATTGTAGTTGGAATTGTAGTTAATTTAATATTAGTATATATTGTTCTTAGGTCTTCTGCTAAAATTGAAGCTATTTTAGGTAATGGAGGTTTAGGGATTATAAGAAAGGTTTTTGGTATTGTACTACTGGCCATTGCTGTTAAATTATTTATGAGTAATGTTAAAGGATTCTTTGACTAGATAATATTTTCGTATTTTCGAACAATAATATTCAAATATTCAATCATAGAAATGAAAGTTTTTTCGTACATAGCAGGTGTAATTATTGTAGCTTTAATTATTTTTAATATAACAATATTAGACTTTAGTAACTTATTTCAAGGGGATAGTTTAATCGCTTTAATCGGAATTGTAGCTCTTTTATGTGGAATTTGTATTCTGCTAATTTTTAGAACAGCAAAACTTATTCAAACAAAAGTAAAGTAGATTTCCCATGGAAATGTTCGATGTTTTAATTTTTGGAGCTGGAGTCTCTGGCCTTTCTTGTGCTCAGGTTTTAGGATCTGCGATGCATAAAGATTACGCTAAGGACAAAAAGGTTGGTATTATTATGCATCAAAAAGCTTCCATGTTACAAGAAGCGATCTTAAATAATGCTTATGGAATTGATCCAGGAAGTCTAGGAGCAGATATATTACAGAAAAGTATTTCCAATTTAGCCATCTATCCTGATATTATTCAGTTGATTAGTCAGAAGGTTTTGCAAGTTGATAAAGTACAAGACTATTGGAGTATTACCACTAGTATTGGTGTTTTATATAGTAAGATTATAGTAGTAGCTGTAAATTCTAGTAGAAGTTTTTCAATTAGAGGACTCGAACAATATGTTGAAGAGCATAAAAAATCTTTGCCAAGTAAGAATAGAGTTCAATTAAAGAACGTAGATCATCTTGTTGATACAGGAGTATATGTTTGTGGAACTTTAGCAGGACATGCTAGTCAGTTTAGTATAGCTGCAGGAAGTGGAGCGAGCGTCGCTACAGACATCCTAACGCTTTGGAATAACGGAATTGCTACCCATAGCCATGATAGTATTGCAAAGAGGTTAAAATAATTCTATAGTTAATTATATAGTAAAAAGGGGCCGTCTCAATAAAAAATGAGACGGCCCTCTTT
>CANROJ010000065.1 GCA_947632215.1 uncultured Flavobacterium sp.
AGTTATTTATTCCTAGAGATTTTTATAAAAAACCGAGCTAAGAGCAAACCAGAGATAGCGCCACATAAATGTCCTTGCCAGGAGATGGCCATGGATTCACTAGGACTGCTGGTGGTAAAGACTAATGAGAAATACAACAGACCAATAAAAAGCGATAAGATAACGCTGTAAAACTTAAAAGAAAACAAACCAGCGAAAAACAAAAAGGACACAAGCATATAAACCACTCCACTAGCCCCTATATGACAATAGGTAGCTTCTTGGAGAAAACTTGGCCATAGCCATAGAAGTGAACCGCTTAGAAGCCATCCCAGAACTACAACTTTTAAAGCTATCTTTCGATAGAAAGCAAACAGCAGTAAAAGAAGAATAAAAAGAGCTATACTATTGCTTACTAGATGACTAAGACTACCATGCATTACTACACTAAATACTATTCCCTTTAAAGTGTCAACATGATATGGTATTATACCGTAACAAGATTTAAAAAAACCAAGGTTTTGTAAGACAAAAAACACCCACATACCTCCTACTATACCCAAAGATAAGGTAATATCTTTTTTCTTAAATTGAATTTTTGTTTTTAGCCTACTCACCTCTTTGTTTCTTATTTATTATGGGTTAATTTTTGCCACTGCTCAAAACGATGATCTAATACATCTTGTATTAGAAAATAATTCTCCCAAGTATCTACCACGTGATACAAATCTTGATCGGCTGCTAAATGATAGCTCTGAGAATAGTCAGAAAAATAATTTGCTACCTTTTTTGCAAAAATCCCATCTTCTTCATAATAATCTTGGGTAAAGGAATTACCCAGAGAACTCAAGTAATCACTAATCAACTTGCCTTTGTAGTGATATAAAAGAAATTGAGATCCAGTTAATTTTCTTTTCTTTACGTCCATTAATTCCTCTGGATGTAGATTCCATAGTTTAGCACAGATCAGATCATTATCTAAACACCAACAGAAATAAATACCAATATGTGTGGCTGCTCTAAATGAAGGTAACTCCCTTGGGAATTCTCCATTATAATGCCAAAGATAATCATCGTACTTCATACTAATTTTTTCAGGTCCTAAAGAGATTAATAAATTAATTTACAAACCAGTATACAACAAATATATACCTCAGTAAAAATACTTCTTTTCCACTAATATAGACTTAGAAAAATATAGCTTTAACACAAAATAATTTTTCTGGGAATTCATCTTCTACAAATACAATATTGTTATAGACATTGGAGATCAAGATAAAAACTCCCTACGCAATTCCTCGAAAAAACCCTCGTCAAAATCAGCTACCTCATCAAATAAAACACTATAAGTATTGCCAATACCACTACTGTTAACAATCTTGATTCTATTTCTAATTACAAAGCCCTCGCAATAAAACATAGGTGGGTTTCCTATAACATAAAGATACATCAATTTCAGGTATGGCCGCTTACTGGCAAAGAGCTCTAAATCTTGCTCCAAAGAATAAGCGATCTGTTCATTTGCTAATTGGGTATCCAAAAGAGATTTTATATCGTGGAAAAGCAACAAAAACTTTTTATCCTTCACAGATATAAATTTGATTACCGATAAAGGAAAAATAATTTGTAACTCCTGTACAAACTCCCTTGGGTTATTTAAAGAAACTTCAAAAAATATAAATGCTACTTCCATATCATAGATCTAATGATAGATAACAATATATGCTTTTACAGCTTTTTTAACACAACAAACAACTTTATCAAATCAATATGCTTTGGTTAGCTAAGCCTTAAGTATTTGTAGTGGCAAACTTATATTTTTATCACAATGTCTTAGATACAGCTATAAAATCTAAAGCAACTATTTTAAGGAAGTACCCACTGTGCTATAATTGCATTGTTTTGACAAAATAAACTTTTAATAGGATCAATAGTTAAATCAATTAATAATAGATCTGCAGCCTGTAATGTATAATTTCCACTACAAGTATTTACCTTTGTAGTTTCTAGGGCAAATACCATTACAAATCCCTGAGGTTGCAATAAAATACTACGATCTACAACAAGACGATGATTAATAATACTCCTATGTAGCATTACATTGAAATCCGCACCTTTAGTATAGCTCTTGATGAAATCTTCTGAACTAAAATAAAATACCTCCTGTTTTGCAATCAACTTGCCTTTACCATTTTGCTCGATAACTAAATCTGTGTCTAACATCACTAGATAACGATTATAATGTAAAAACTGAGTAAAAAAGCTTGTGTCTTGCTTTATAGTAGCGCTGCTAATTCGAAACAAAAAATCTTTTTTTTTATAATCTGCCTCTAAAGGATAAATATAATAACCAAAGGTTTCTCCTGCGCTCCACTGCTCTGGTACAAGATCGCTTTTTGCAATAGTTGTCATGGCAATATTTTTAAACTAAAGATAATAAAAAAGCTCTTAAATTAATAAGAGCTTAATGCTTGGAATAAAATCATTCCATTATGAATTTTACATCTTTATAATGGTTTTTGTCTACCACAATTCCAATAAAAGGATGTATTGAAAAACTTCTTGGTTCTTTTTCACTTTCAATAGAATAAATAAACTCTAAGTGAGCATCTCTATCTTTTAAACTTATAGCAGATATATTTGTTGCCTTGTCGCTAACAGGCCCAATGATAGCTATAACAAAACTCTTGCTAAAATCTATGGGCGTAAACTCACCAGTAGAATTCATTGTCCTTCCAACAGTAAAATAATTATCAAACTTTTCCTTGGTATCTATCACTACACTTATCACGGAACTATCTTCAATGGTATTTACCACAAAGTAGTCATGCAAAACTTTGTAATCTACCTTTGTTACAGCATGAGATATCGCCCAAGTAGAATTCTGCTTATTCTCTTGCTTATTATTCTCTTGTCCCTTAGTAGACTTTTCTTTACCGCATCCAATTAAAGCGATGCAGCAAGCTGTTGCTATAATAAGTATTTTGTTCATAGTTTAGATTATAATACTTTTAAACGTTACTAAACAAACTTTAGTATTTAAAAAAATCAATTATCCAATGCTGCGTTGTAAAACAAATATTCGGTCATAAGTACTCTTTCTTGGTGTACGTGGATAAAATACTATACCAAACTTATCTGCATCTATAGGACTGATACTAGATAAAACTAAATCATCATTGTCTATGTGTAAAACCTCTTGGGTTAAAAGATTCTTGTATCCCGTTTTATTCTTATTATAAAAAAGCTCTACCAAAGTATCTTGTTTAATAACCAACCATCCATTACCGAATTCGGTAGTAAACTGCACTGCGGTAGTATCGGCAGCGATTCTTTGAGGATGCCATGTTCCAAAGAATTCGTCTTTTAAATCAAATAATTCAATGTACATTCCCTGGCCTTGTGGATCAATTTCTACCAGTCCAATCTCTCCATCTTCTTCACATAATAGATAAGAATTCTGCTCGAAAGAAAGAACTAAAGCCTCGTGTACGAAAGGAATATCAAATTCTAAGATACGTCTTTTTAATTCTTTTCCATTTTGATCCATTAAACGATGCAGCCAACCTTGCTCTACTTCGGTCATTAATTCTATGCCCTGTTCACTTACATATACTTTGTTGTCTTTAGGTAAAGGAACTGCAATTTTACTTTCTTTGACAATAGCTTGATCATCAAAATGTATTACCCTCATAGTATCGGGTTGACTTTGTTTCCAAAGATCCACTTCATAAAAAACAGACCCTTGATTTGTGGTACCAACAAAGTGTCCTTTAAAATCTTTACTTGTTTTAAAGCTTACTTGGTCTTTTGTAAAAACTTCTTTAGAAAAAGCATAGTCTTTATCTCCATCTGGCATCACTACAGAAACATAGTTCTTTTGAGAAGGACTAATAAAAAAGCAAGGTAATGAAGCATTTTCTTCTTGAATTTGCTCTACTTTTCCTTGGGAATCCACTAGTGTATACACCAATTTAAAATCACTATTATCTGCTGCTTGATTATATAGATAATTTGCCAATAGTAATCCTTGATCACTCCAGCTACTTGCCTTAGCTGCAAGAGCCACTGGTGCACTAATGGTTGTAATTAATCCTAATGATGTTTGCTTGTTCATAAAAAAATAATACATTTTAATTCCCTACAAAGGTAACAAAAACATAATAGTTAACCTTGTCTTACAAAATACAATTTCCCAATGGTATTACTCTAGAGCAATATAAGGGCTATACTCAGGATATTTCAAAAACATCTCATTGACAAATGAACAATGTGAAACTACTTTTAAATTGTTATTTTTTAAATAAACAATAAGTCCTTGCAAAAACAAATGTGTACCTACTCCATTGTTTCGATACTTTGATTTTACCATGGTGTGATCTACAACTATCTTATCCTTATCTACATGATATGCCATCTCGCCTGCACGGTGAGTATCAACAAAGGCCATAAACAAACCTTTTTCTATTTGGAACTGATGCTCAATATTCATATCTACAACACTTTAAAGCTAAACTAGTTTAAAAATAACAACTTTTATTGGGATAAAAAATTCCATTCTAAAAATACTTACACTTCCAAGGAAGAAGTAGATAATTCTAAAGAAAACACTGGTTTTAAATATTTTTTCCCTCCCTTAAGAAATATTTACTATAAATCTAATTTTGTGATTTTATTTAATAAATTCTAATATTTAGTGCCAAAACCAAGTACTTCACCACTAAAAATTAATAAAAAAACGAAGTAAAGACTTATTTTAAACAATTAGTCAATAAAATTAATCAAATATTAACATGCCACAAGATTAATTTCAATACTATTATATAAAAAATTAGATAAACAATATAAATCAATGTTATTTCACAAAATATCACATAAAAAATAGGCATTAATTTAATATTCTCTATTTTTATAAAACACCCTAACACCTTAAAGATCAAAAACATGTTTTCTAACAAAAAAGTAAACGTTCTTATTATTGCAGCTTTACTACTTTTTAATCTAACACTAACATATGCTAGTAAAGTTCCTTTGGATAATTTGCAATTAAACAATTTAAAATTTGAAAAAAACACCCCTTTTTCTGTCTTGTCTTATGCCAAAGATAAAAGTGGAAATAGTTGGATCAAAGGTCGTCTTAACGACCATGAAATTGGCGAGATTCTATCGCTTCGCATTAATAGTCCCTTGCTATTAGATTATGACTTGTATATTAAAAATGGATCCACTTTTTTAAAACAGAAGACTCCAATTGTTCAAAAAAGTTCTTTAGGCTATAATTTGTTTGCACATTATAACTTTTATAACGCAAATCAAGAGTTCTATATTGATCTTAAAATGCCAGTTAAAGGAGTAGTTCCTCTTGAAATACATAAGCAACAGGACTTAATAGAGAACACAGAGAAGACTAACCTACTTGCTATAGTATGTATTTTCACTTGTTCTTTATCTGTTTTGTTGTGTATGACCTCCTACTTTACTTCAATGAAAAACCTTCACCTGAACAAACTGCTATTCTTTTTTTTTAGCAGCAACCTACTTCTTCTATTCTACAATTATGGCTATATATACTTTGTGAGTGAATCACTGTGGCTTATGAAAAACTTTCTACTCTTAGGTATTCCTCTAAATAGCTTAACTGGTTTACTAGTTGTTTTTAAACTAGGTAAAAGCCCTTATCTAAACAAAACACATTTACAAAGAAATCTAGCCTTAATACTATTAGCAATTAGTTTTTCTGTGGTATTTCTTTTTTATAATAAACCTGTATTTTTAGATGCTATCTATTTACTGTGTACTTTTTGTTTCACCAGTTGTTTCTTCTTAGTTTTAAAGAGTGAGTATTCAAGTAAATTATTTAAAACACTCTTATTACTCATAATTTGCTCTATAGCAGTAAGTATTCTTCTTCTTGGTATTATGGGACTTAACCACAATTTCAACTATAACTACTTCCTAGAGCCTTGGAATCTTATCACTGTAATTCTAATTATTTCTACCTTGGTAATATCTCAATTAAGAACACTCCAAACAACACAAGAAGATAGTTCAAAACAACTAATTTCTATTGACCCTTTTGATGCTCACTTCAAAGAAAGCTCACAGCTTTATCCTACTATTAAGCAGTACAACCAAGAACAATACCTTCAGAGATGCATCACCTATATAAAGCAAAATCACCAGTTAACCAATCGAGAATCGGATACTTTGACTTGTATATGGAAAGAGTTATCAATCAAAGAAATATCAGAAGAATTATTTATATCTCCTAGTACCACTAAATACCACACCACTAGAGTCTATAGTAAATTAAACATCTCCAATAGAAAAGAAGCCTTACAATTACGCGATAAGTTTCTAAGTCAATACCACTGATAACAATGGTGAGAAGTTAAGGTCTTACTCACAAAGGATTTAAAATCTCTTGGCCCAGAACATATACTATGAAACTACTTGTTGTAGATCTGTGATTTATAAGCACAAGAAAAAAGCCTTGTACAAATCAACAAGGCTTTTGTGGCTTTTTATTGTTAGCCATAACATCTAAGATTAAACTAAAAAAAAATGTATTATTCCTATGTATCAAAGTAGAACTTAGAGTTTTCTATCTGCAGTAAAAAACAAAAAAGTCTAACCTATAGGCAACCCAGCATCTGTGACATATTTCAATACCCCTCCTTATAAGGCAAAAGAAATAAATTATCTACTGGTTGTATTAAAGAAGCCAAAACGCACAAAAAACTGATGTGAGCCTTGACTATACTGTTGTAAATCATTTGTTAAATGAGCATAGTTATAGCCTATAAACAAAGCATTAGAAAGGTGATAACCGGCTAAAAAACTAAACGATGCACCCCACTGGTAAGACAACCCTATCTCGAGCATTTCATTAAAGTGAGCAATTGAAGCAACTTGTGCATGAAAACCTTGGTGGGGGGTGATTTTAAATAAAGCCATCGGCTGGAGTATAAGAGATGGGTTGATCAATATATTATACTGCCCATGAAGATAGACTCTTGCTTTTTGCTGATTAATAGATAAGATTTTATCCGATATAATTTTATCTTGGATTAGATTGGGAATAGATATACCTACTAATCCATCCTTAAAGTCTACAACAGCTCCTATTCCAATATTAGGGCTGAATTTTTTTACTTTATCTAATTCCCAATATGGATCACTTGTATCCCACATGGTTAAGCGATTATAATCTAGTTTAAAATGTACTAAACTAGTTTTAATTCCCAATCTAAGCTCGTAGCCAGGTTTTAAGGTAACTAGGTAGGATAAGTCTACCGATACACCACTTCGATTCATTATCCCGATAGACTCTTGCTCAAGATGTGCTCCAATACCAAGACCGGTATACCCTAAAGAACTAGCTCCACTAAGAACAACAAGCTTTGGAGCTCCTTGCAAACCAACAAATTGATTTTGATAACTACCAAAAACGTACTTAGAGTTTTCTTTGGGTAAAAATCCAGGATTAAACACAGATGTATTATATGCCAATTGAGTAAAGTCTCCATAATCCTGAGCTAGCATCTCACTGGAGATAACACTCAGGCAGCAAAACAAAAAACAGACTAAAACCTTAGGTAAATTACTAGTATTGTTCATAAGTCAGAGGATTAAAAGGTCTCTAAATGAAGACTACCTGATTTAGTAATACTTCTTTGTTGGTGTGCTTGACCGATTTGATACTTGATTATATAGTAATAAGTACCAGAGGGTAAACTATTGCCATTGTAATGTCCTGTAAATACATTTGTAGTTCCATCAGCATATTTATCGTATTGCTTTTGAGAAAATACTCTTACGCCCCACCTATCAAAAATCTCTACTTGATTTATTGGGTACCTGTGAATATTCTGAATATATAGAAAGTCATTTTTACCATCATTGTTAGCAGACACAAAATTGTAAACAAGAATATCTCCGGGTAATTGAGATTCTTTATCCACTCTAGCCAAAGTAAAATAAGAGGTATCTGGTTGTAGGTGAACTAAAGCGCTAATAAAAGTATTATTGGCCTCGAGTATACCTCCGTAATCCTGCCATATCTCAAGTTTATTATTCCACTGAACTATAGATAGTTCAGTGAGATCAATATCTGGAAAAGTTCTAGCATCCAGACTTAAACTAAGCACAATGGAACCACTGGTTCCTTGGGCTTTATCGATTGCCCAAAATTCCTGTTTATTGATGTATTTAATAATACTTGATTTATTTTCTCTCGAGGAAAAAAAGTCGTGATCTTGGTAAGAATACTTCACAGAAAAAACGTCTTTAGGACAATCCGACCCTCCTAATATTAAAGGCCTATAGAGCCCCTTATCTCCTATTGGAAATAAATAAGAATGTTTACCTATTTTTTCTATACTACCATCTATATGACTATTATCACTTGCATTTTCTATGCTACTTTTATCATAGACGCTTAAAGCTCCTAGGGTGCGATTATCTAATGTCTTATTGTCCTTGTCTAGATAAACTATACCCTGTACAAATTCCATAGGTCCATGTACATCTAAATTACTTTTTACCACAAAACCCTTTTGTTTTGCATTAGAATCCCAAGTGATACCATAAAAACTTATAATAGATTCCCCTGAAATAACCAGGGGCACACTATCGTTTTTCTTAAATATGGTATGTGCTTTATTTTCCTTACTTTGAAAATCACCATCATTGTGAAAATCATTGTAAAAATAAGTTGTCCCATAGGAAGTAATCTGAGATGGTACTAGCCCTATAAATGGGTAGTTACTACTAAACACGCCTTTTTGTCCAATACTCATGTGACCATTAACGGTAATTTTACCTGGAGTAAAAGGCTGGTTTATCTGCCCTATAGATAAACTACAAGCAAATAACATACAAAGGCTAATTGGAGCCTTTAAAGAATATATATATATCATCTTATCATTATTTAGTTAGCAAATTCAATAGGCTATTATCTTGTGCTTATTCAAGAGCATAAGATTTTATAGCCAAAGAAATTCTGTAAATTATTTTACATCAATAACAAGATGGATGGTAGAGGCCTTCGTTGTATGCGCATTAGCCTTACACACATATCGTAAAACACCCTTATCACTTAGAGATAAAAGTTCGAAGACCTCCGGATCCACACTTGTTATGAAAAAATCTAAATCTTGAAGCCCAGCTACAGCTAAAGAACTATCTGGATTACTTTGCAGATGAGCACTGGAAAATGAACTGGTAAACAAATCATATAAATCGTATTGTAATACCTGGGTTGTATCCCTATAAGGCAGCTCAATATTAGGTAAGTAAATTCTAGAGACGCTCTTAGTTACCCCAGATGCTAACACAGCAGTGTCTTGCTGCTCTTGCTGGGATAAAGGACCCTGAAAAGTATCTTTGCAAATAAGGGTATTGGCATTAACCCATTCCACCTTAGTCTCGTCAGCAGATGTAACGAGCACTTGATGGGCTTTTCCAGGTTTTATTTCTAAAACAATATCATTACCTCCACTATTGTCAGCCTTAGCAACCTCCAAAGAAACCGAGTTAATCTCTTGCACGCCAAAGTTTTGTCCTAATTTGGAATAGTCAATTTCTAGACGCTTAGATTCGCTATCTATTTTTAATCCCTCTCCTAGAAAATCATCTCTTAATTTATCGGTTGAAATAGATTTCTCTTCAAGCATACTATTAGTAATCTGCTGGGTAAGATTTATTATTCCTTCTACGTTATTCACTTTAGTAACTAATAAATTATCTATAATAGCAATCTCATTAGTAAAACCGAGATACACCTCAGAAGCATCACTCCACTCTACGCCACTTCCAAAACTATTGGTAACCAATACCTGATTTGGTTGTCCATGACGGATATTTATCTCAAGATCTTTAAGTAACGCACCTGGTTCTCCTAAGATATTTAAGGTTTTAGTACTTATATTCCCTGAACTAAATTTTTCGGGAAGTATTGCAAAATCAACTTCTAAAGCTCCAGTTGTTGGATTTTTGATTAGTCCAGGTCCAGCGACATCTTTATTTAGTTTAAAGCGAGTAACTCCTAAATCCTTAAGCATTGGGGTGGATATAGAGTTTTGAAAATCAACACTAGAGGTAATACCCTGGACTGTAGAAGATAAAATAGTATTATTTAAACCAAGCTCATTACTAAGACTTAAACTAGGCTCTAACCACTGTACCTCACCTTTGTGATCGGTAGAGAGGACTTGTCCTTTTTCTCCCGAGGGTATTTGAGAAAAGGATAACTCTCCAAAGAGCTCCTTTAGCTTTATATTACCTGGCACTATATCAATGCTTGTTTGTTTTAAAACAGCTCCATCACCTGAGGTAACCACAATAGAAGGGCTACCAATAAGGTCCTGAGGCGAAACATTAAAAGAATCAGCTATACTTAAGCGCCCTTGCTCATCTATTTGTAATCCATTGCCTGGTAATACCACTCCTGCCAAGGTATTGTTAGCAAAAGGCACTCTTAGAGAATAAACATCTTTGTCTTGTTCTTTACTCACAACAATATCAATATTAGAAGAGGTAGATGCATCTATGGCAACCTTACTCTGGTCTTGTTGTATCTTTTGTTTGAGTGCTTGTTGAAAATGTTCTTCAGATAAGTCTTGCAGAGCATTAGTAAGATCACTTATAAGCTCAATGGTTGTTTGGTCTTCTAATTCATTGGTATATTGATAAACTCCATTTGCTAACTTGTGTAAATAAGTAGTATTGTTTTGTTCTTTTACCATCTTGTTAACATCTACACTAACAAGCTCATTTCTTTGGTTATAATAGTTTAGAAAACCTTCTACATAGTCCACCTCAAAGCGTGAAGTTCCTTGAAAATTCTCTACGACCTCTTTGAGATTAACCCTTGTGGTATTTTGACTACTATCCAGGTAGGTGAGTATTCCACTTGCAGGATCAAAGGATAAAATGGAATGGGCATGTTCTAATTTTATTTGACTCAGGCTATTATCCTGATCTTTATAGTAAAGCACATTATCAATATACCATACACTCCCACTAGATTGATTGATTAATTCCAAGATCATATCCTGTAAAATTTCCTTGGAAAATCTGTCTTCTAGGGTTTGTAATACAATCAAAGGAATGTCCTGTACTTGGGCAATACGGTTCCACCTTGCTTGAGCCCAGTAATAGTATCCGGGAGTTAATTCCTGATTCGTAGTTATATTGTAAAGTATTAAACTCTCTATATTACCTGCCGCAATACTCTTGGTGTCCTGCAAAGACTCTAAGGCTATTCTAGGCATTAGAAAGCCTCTGGTTGACGACTCTAAACTAAGTTCGGCTGAATCATGGGGTTTATTAGTTCCAATGGCTACTTGGCCTTGAACTAATAAAGGACAAAAGATGCCCATTAATAAAAATAAAGTGTTTTTGATTTTCATATAATTAAGATTAAAAGGTTTCTATTTATCCACAACCTCTAATAATCAGGTTGATTTGGATAGGATGAAATTGCAAAATAAAAACACACAAAACTCTTAAAACCACTACATTACACCTTTTTCAATACCTAATCATATACCTAATTCCTACCCATACTACACCTATACC
>CANROJ010000066.1 GCA_947632215.1 uncultured Flavobacterium sp.
CCTATTACACTTGTAATAATGTCTAGTTCAAGATCCCAAGCTCTAGCAGGACTATATTGTCTGCCATACCAAACCATTTGTAGGTGTAAATCTATCCATTTGTCTTGCGGGAACAAGCGCTTGGCATCTTTCTCACTTTGCTCGACACTCTTGCCATTAGATAGATTCCAACGATAAAGTAAACGGTGTATGTGGGTATCCACAGGAAAGGCAGGTACTTTAAAGGCTTGAGCCATTACCACAGATGCAGTCTTGTGACCTACGGCAGGAAAAGTCTCTAGTATGGCCAAATCACAAGGAACTTCTCCTTGATATTGTTCCACTAGTATTTTAGATAAACCATAGATGCCCTTACTTTTCATTGGTGATAGACCACAGGGACGAATAATATCTTGAATTTCTTCTACACTTAACTTTATCATATCGTAGGGATTATCGGCCTTTTGAAAAAGTATTGGAGTTATTTTATTTACTCTCTCATCTGTACATTGAGCAGATAATAATACTGCAATAAGTAGCGTATAGGGATCTTTATGATCTAAAGGAACAGGAATTTCAGGGTATAATGCCTCTAGAGTGTCTATTACAAATTGCACTTTCTGCGCTTTTGTCATCATATTTAGATATTTTTCTTATGCGAAGATACCCAAAAAACCACGGTAATTAAAATCTATTTAGTTATCTTAAGGCCAACAATTGATTAGTAATTTTCTTTTTTACTACCATCCTAAGACCTTAAATCTTAAATATTTGTCTTTTGGTGTTAAAATAAAAGGTTTATTAATAGAAAGAGTCTATTTTTATTAAAAAGTTAAGACAAACTATAATGATAAAATGGAGTTATTTAGCCCTAATTATTGGGTTGCTTTTAGGTCAAGGTGCATTTTCACAAGTGCAAAGTGGTGATCCTATGCAGCGTTTTTTATTGCATTTTAAAGAGCGTGATTTTAATGGATTTTACCAAAGTTATTCGCCTGATTTAGCAAAGAAGGTTACCTTAGAACAGAGTTCTGATTTTATGGGTGATATGCTTCAAAGTTTCGGAGATATTACCCATCTTAAGCCACTGGATTGGCAAAACTCCAATACCCTTATCTATGAGGTACATTTTGAAGCAGGAGATGCTCTTATTTTTGGTTTTCGTATCAATGAGCAAAAACAAATAGATTACTTCCAAGTATTTACTTTGCCTGAAGTAGGGCAAAACCAAGACTTTTTACAAGCTGACTACACCCAGATTATTACTCAAGGCTTAGATTCTTTGGTTAATAATAGCCAGGTATCTTTTGCCTTAATTAATAAACAAGAGGTAACTTTTTTAGATGTTAGAAGTAAGGCAGGTAAATTGGTTTTTTCTCCAGGGAACAATAAAATTTATCCTATCTTAAACTTGAGTGATGTATTAACAAATACTCTTTTAGCAAAAGCAATTACGGATAAGGAAATTACTCTGGGAAAAACAGCCAACCATTACTATGATTTCAACTTTAATAATGACTTAAGTCTAAATTTAATAGCTTTGAGTAATCAAAGAACTTCTTTACCTATTTTACCAGAGGAAATATTCCAAGAAAACTTAAAAAAAGGAGATAGTTCGGGTGCTTTTTATAAAGAAGATCTAGAAAAATACTTAAAGGACTATATCCATCAAGATACCGCCAATGCTCAGGTGTATTCCTATTTGAATGGAGCTATAATTTCACAAGTTTTACAAAAGCATTACAAAAAAGATTACCAAGAGTTACTAAGGGAAAATATTTTAGAGCCTTATGGGATGCATCATACTTTTGTGGGGGTACCAAACAAAAAAAGACGAGTAGTTTTTAATAATGATCAAAGGGCGTTTATTGCATTAAATCAAAACGATGCTTTTATTCCAAGTATCGGACTATATTCAACCACACAAGATTTAGCTAAGTTTATCCAGGCACAGTTTATTGAGCGAGATCAGGTACTTTCCTTTAGTCGTAAACCTACAGCAATAATATCTAGTAATATCTTAGCTAGTACAGCCTGGAAGATAGAGCAAACCTATTACAATGAAAATTATATCTATTTCAATACAGGCTTGTCTTCTTCTTTTGTAAATATGATGGTTTTTGATCCAGTATCTCAATGCGGGGTAGTTATACTTTCCAATGTGAATAATAGCAAGAACCAACAGGAGTTATTTGCCTTAGCAAATGCTCTTATGATTAAGTTGCTCTATAATTCTTAAAACCCACAGAGTGTCTTATAGAATTAAAAAAGGCTTCTAGGTAAAATTGTGTTTTACGTAGAAGCCTTTTTTAGAGCTATTATTTTTTATCTGTATCAGACTTGTGTTTTTTTGGGCGTTTTACCCCATAACTCTTATTCACAATTTTTCCTCTTCTTGTCTTAAGATCTCCTTTTCCCATAATTTACTTGATTTTAGTTATACATTGTTAATATTTATCCATAGCCAAAGCTAATGGGTTTGTAATAAGCAATATATGAAAAAAAAATCATAAACAGAAAAATTACTTGACTATTTTAAATAAACTCTTGCTGAAAAAGTAAAGTTGTAATTCTTGTCTTGTGTGATAAGCTGCGCTACGATAGTTGGTTTTTATGTATTAATAATCCCAAAAATTAAGCGGTGACTTTGGATGATTAAATCCAAATATGTTGTTTTAACAATTTTAGTTGTTTCTGCTAACTTTTTAAAGTCTTTGTGTTTATTGGTGGAGTATTCGACTAAAAATAAGTTATATTTACATAAATAAAAAAATACTATTATATGACTACTTTACAAATAGGAGATAAGGCACCTTCTTTTAAGGCCTTAGATCAAAATGGTGTAATTAGAGAATTAAGTCAATTCCAAGGAAAGAAATTAGTTATTTTTTTCTATCCAAAAGCTAGTACACCTGGTTGTACGGCGGAGGTTTGTAATCTAAGAGATAATTACTCGGTTTTACAACAAAAAGGCTATTCACTTTTGGGGGTTAGTGCAGATACTCCAGAGAAACAGCAAAAATTTATCGACAAAAATAATCTGCCTTTCGATTTATTAGCAGATACCGATCACCAGGTTTTAAATGCCTTTGGTGTTTGGGGACCTAAAAAATTTATGGGTAGAACCTATGATGGTATTCACCGTACTACTTTTGTTATCAATGAACAGGGAATTATAAGTGATATAATAACTAAAGTTAAGACCAAAGATCACGCTGCTCAGATTTTAGAACAACAATAATACGCGAGCTTATAAGAATTACACCCCTATGCTATGGAGCAAGAAACTCATTTGAACTCACATAAAGAAAATCTTGGTAAATTTCAACAGATTAAAGCTTTAAAGACTTTAGACCAGAAGAATCACTGGAATAAGTTCTTTAGTAAACTTCTATTAATAGGCTCTAGTGGTTTTTTTATCAGTGGAGTGCTTTTCTTTTTTGCTTTTAATTGGGGTTATCTGACCAATTTTTTTAAGTTTGGAATTCTTATCTTCTTGATAGCTATAGGTGTGTATTTATCTACCTTTACTAAATTAGCCAAAGTTTATCAGGATATTGGCCTATTATCCAGTAGTATATTGGTAGGAATTCTATTTGTGGTATTCTCTCAAGTTTACCAAACAAAGGCAGATGATTACAAGCTTTTTTTGTTTTGGTTCATAGCTATAACTCCATGGACTTTGGTGAGTAAATTTTCTTTCCAATGGTTAGTGTATTTTGTGCTATTAAACACCTGGAGTATTTTTTGGCTAGATAGCAGTTTTTCGCCTAGTGAAAATACTCTTTATTTAGGGCCTATTATGATAGGAGTAAACCTAGTTGTGTTTTTAGTTTTATTGCTTCAATCCAGACTACTGCTCTACAGGGTAAAGAAATACCTGTGGCTTATCTTTTATAGCCTACTTTGCTATTATAGTCTTTATGTCTTAGCAGTAATTATATCAGACTATTTTGAATTTGATCCTCTGTATTTAGGCATTGGATTATTTGGTGTAGTTACAATGATCGCACTACATATAGTGAGTGTAAAACAAAAAAATGTTTTACACTATAGTATTGTGTTGTTTTCTTGGTTAATCTTAGGATTTATGATCCTTTTACGCTGTTTTGACTTTTACTTGGTTAGTTACTTGATTTACACGCTTTATTGGGTTATCACAGGTTGGTTTATGGTTAAAATGGTAAATAACAGTTTAAAGAAATGGCAAAATGAGTAAAGAACAAACTTTCTTTGATCAAAGTAATTCCCAGTTGGATTCTCCAAGGGATAAAAATGTAAATACAGGTAGTTTAAAATTGGCTAAAGTTTTTTATATGCTTGGTGGTACACTAGGTTTAGTTTTCTTTGGTTTTTTTGTTTCTACTTTACTCAGTAATTCACTTCATGTAGCTTATGTGTTTGGGACGGTGGGTTGTATCCTGTTTTTCCTAAGTTACCGCTTGGTAAAAAACACACAGGCTTTCAAAGAAGAAGGTATAAATCTAATATGCTATTTAGGGGCATATATATACTTAGCTTTGAGTTATCTTATAATTAACCAAGAATATTACTCTGGACAAAATATAGTCATACCTGCGCTTATACTAAGCCTTATAACCTGGGTTTTGTTTACTAATAAGGATATTTTATTCTTAAGTCTTATAGCCTTTTATTTGGCTGTATTGTTCAACTTAATCTTTGAAGACTTGGAGCTGTTCTTGGCTTTATTTTTACTGTTTTTGTTGGGAATGACATTATTATTGGGCTTTTTACAAATAACACAACCCGATATGCACCTTTGGTTAAAACAAAGAGTAAGGGTACTTTATAAATCAAATTTCTATTTTGCCTTATTTACTAGTTTTGTCTTAAGTGTAGATCTTTTATCGAGTCAGATGAGTTTTAGTGAGCCAATAAATATAATGATCTACGTATTTTATTTATTGCTAAACGTTTTGACTCTAATCTATATTTGTAAAGTAAGTAAGGCAGCATCTTATCTGTTTTTTATCGTTTTTGGAATTGTTAGTAGTTGTAGTATTCTGGCTTTTAATTATTTTGGATACTACAATTTCGCAATTTGTTATTTATTGATTCTCTGGAGTTACTTATTAAACAATAAGACTCATTATATTCTTTGCGCTCTAGCCTTATTGTTTAATATTGTGATATATTATTATAATCTAGAGATAACACTATTGTATAAAAGTGTTATATTAATGGGAACTGGACTTTTGTTAGGTGTTATTTTCCTGGTATTTAAAAACAAATTATACTATGAATCAAAGTAGAAATAATATTCTCAAGTGGACTATACCCCTTAGTTTTATTTTGTTATTAGTTGTTTTCTTTAAGCAAGTAGCTAAAAAGGAGCATACTTTAGAAAACGGGCAGTTAGTTTTTTTTGAACTAGCTCCAGTAGACCCACGTTCCTTGATTCAGGGAGATTATATGATTTTAAATTATGCTTTCACCTCAGAATTACCCTATATTAATTCTAGACAAGAGAATCAGATTCCCAAAAATGGCTATCTTGTTTTTCAAATAGATTCTTTAGGTGTTGCATCAAAACTAAGGATTAGTCCATCGTTGGAAAAAGCAGATTCCTTAGATGTTTATTTAAAGTATCATAGCAATGCTAGGAATAATTTTAATCTAGGAATAGAAAATTTCTTTTTTCAAGAAGATCACTCTTCCAATTATGATAAGGCAAAATACGCAGGTGTAAGAGTTGATCAAAAAGGAAATGCTGTATTGGAGTCTTTGTATGATAGTCTTAAGAACCCCCTATAATAGATTTTTTTTCATATTAGTCTTATATTTAGGGGTTTTATGACAAAGATTAAGTACAACAAGTAAGAAAATTTATGGTATTGTGTGATTAATTATTGCAATATTTAGGATTTACTACTAAGATGCACTGTGTAGTTAATCTTTAAATATATTATCTTTGCTCCATGCGTTTGAAGAAAATTTTAAGTGAAATAAAACCATTTGTAGTTCCTTACAAAAAATTGGTTATAGCTACATTTGTTCTGACCATCTTGGGTTCTTTTGTAGTACAAGTAAACGCTTTTGTTATCGGATATATGGTCGATAATTTAAGCTTAGTGATCGATAAAGTACAAACCCTACAGTGGGGCTTTAAAATTCTGCTAATGTGCGCTGTTGCACTATTGATAAAAGAAGTTATCAATGCATTTGTACAGTTCGGACAACGTTATTTTGGTGAAAAACTACGTATATTCATCTCTAGAGATATCTCTCAAAAAGTAGTTGAAAAGATACTAACCTATCAAATGGCTTTTTATAGTGAACCCCAGAATGATAGTGGTAAGCTTCAAACTAGAATAGACCAAGGGATAAGTAGTATAACTAGATTAGTTCAAAATTTCTTTATTGAGATTTTACCGCTGTTTTTAAATGCATTTGTGGCTCTAGTTATTATGTTTAATGCCAATTGGAAGATTGCTTTAGTGAGTAGTTTAATTATTCCTATCTATTTTTATATTTCTCAATATCAAGCCCACAAACTTCAAGGGTTTCGTAGAAAAATGCGTAGTTATAGAGAGAATAAGAACAATAGTATTATTTCTTTAATAGGTTCCATTGTAGTTATAAAAAGTTTTGTTCGAGAGCCCTTAGAGGCTAAAAGACATCAAAAGATTCAATATGATATGACTCAGAATCAATTGCAAACTAGAAAAACTAGTTTTGTTTTTGATGCTAGTAAAGGTTTTGTTGAGCAAATAGGTTTGGTTACAGTAGTTCTTATGAGTTGCTATTTCGTTTTACAAGGAGAAATGGGAATAGGGGGTATTATGTTTCAGGTTTTACTTTTTAATAATGTTACTGCTCCTATTCGACAACTTCATCGTATTTATGATGATGTAAACGATGCTATGATTTACAGTGAAGGTTTTTTTACTGTTATAAAGCAAGACCACCAAGAAGAACAAACAGGAACATATATACCTAAGAAAATTCATGGTAAGATTGAGTTAAAAGGGGTGTGGTTTGATTATCCTAATCATACAAAAGCTTTAAAGGATGTCTCGATGGATATTCAGCCAGGTAAAACAACTGCCTTGGTAGGATTAAGTGGAGCCGGTAAGACTACAGTAATAAGTCTTTTAGATAAATTTTATGCCCCTAAACAAGGCCAAATTCTTCTCGATGGTGTAGACCTAAGAGACTATGACACCAAAGAACTGCGTAAGAATATTGGTATTGTACTACAGAAAAACCATATTTTCGAGGGTACTATAGAACAAAACATTGCCTATGGAGATCCGAATGCTTCATTGGATCAAATTATTCTAGCGGCAAAGAAAGCTTATATACACGATCAAATTATGGAGCTCGATCAAGCTTACCAAAGTGATGCTAGAATGCTCTCTGGAGGCCAGCAACAACGTATTGCTATTGCTAGATTGTTCTTAAAAGATCCTGCTATTATATTTTTAGATGAACCAACAGCTAGCTTAGATGCTATAGCTACACAGAATATTAAAAAGAGTTTAGATGCCATACGTGAAAATAGAACGGTAATTATCATATCTCATAGTATTTCTCAAATTATCGATGCAGACCAAATTGTAGTTATGGAAAAAGGTAGAGTAGTCCAAAGTGGGGTACACACGGACCTGCTAGTTCCTAAGAGTACTTACTATGATATTTTCTCTGCCATGGCAAATAGTTTAAATATTGATAAGATAAGCCAAAGTATGGGCGTAAGTGCTAAGACTGAGGTAGAAACTCATAAAAACTAATCCTTAGATAGTTTTGTGTTTTATAGTATAAAATAAAAAAGGGGCCGTCTCAATAAAAAATGAGACGGCCCTCTTTGTTTATAAAGTGTTATAGTTAAAAAATAGAAGTGATTTTAGAATCTATAGCGCAGGGCTAATCCTAAATCAAAATGCAATCCATCACGGTAAGAATCATTTAGGTAAATCTCTGGACGTAGATCTAAGGAAATTTGAAGAGGGATATCAAAGTTGTATTCAATTCCTACATCCCCTGTTAATAGAACAAAAGTTCCATTGTCAGAATATCTGTTATTACCATGTTTTCTACTGTAATTCCAAGTTCCTATTGCAGCCCCTGGACCAGCATACCAGTTAAATCCTTTGTCAATACTCCACATCCACTGATAGATACCAGTAATTTTGAAGGCATTAACATCATGACGGTTTTTCCAACCTAATCCTAATTCTAAGCGGTTATTGCTCTCTAAGTTTCTTTGATAAGAAATCTCTGTACCTAGTCCACTATTGGAGCCAAAACGAAGTCCTAGAGCGTTTTTACCAGGTTTTTGTCCTAAGGCAACTCCTATGAAAAACAAGGAAAAGATTGTGGTTAAAATTTGTACTTTTTTCATTATTTTTAACTATTAATTTGTCCTCAAAATTAGTTAAAATATTCATATTCTACCATAGAAATATAAAACTTTAAGTGCCCCTGACAATACTTTGAAGCTCAGTGGGTTGTTTTTTTAAAACTTTAGATTTTAACTAAGTATTTGTAAATAAGGCTTAATATGGGTTTTATATATCTAAGGATCTACCTTAATTTATACCTTCATATTTACTTAAAGTCTTATAATTTATTAGCCTAGCTAAATCCTTAAATTATCCATGTGGTAGTTCTTTACTATCATCAAGCTTTTACGTTATAATAGTATTAAATAATTGATAGTACTTTTATCTAGATATATTTAAAATACCAAACTAAATACAATTATATTGTCTGTG
Source organism: uncultured Flavobacterium sp. (assembly GCA_947632215.1). Classification (GTDB taxonomy): domain Bacteria; phylum Bacteroidota; class Bacteroidia; order Flavobacteriales; family Flavobacteriaceae; genus Flavobacterium. The sequence goes on from CANROJ010000066.1 coordinate 8,718, forward strand.
TGAAAAAAATATTTATCTTTGTCCGAGTAATTATCCAGAATTTTCCACTGTTTAAAGAAAGCCAGTGGGGATAGCAACCTGCAACAACAAGCAAGGTGCTACAAATGATAAGCCAGAAATGGAAACAATGTTGATTTCTAAAAGACAATCTATTTGTTTTCATGGCTTTTTAATTAATTTTTAATATTTAAAGTACACATGTCAGAGAACAAATTTTATTGTTTTATTCCATTTTTTATTTTTGTGGCTATTTTTCTAGGAGCGGGAATCCTTCTAGATGATTTTTATAAATTTCCGGCACCAATAGCCATGTCTATTGGTATTATAGCTGCATTTCTAATGTACTACAAAACTAGTACGCAAGACAAAATTTTAGCCTTAACCAAAGGTTGTGGAGATAGTAATATTATAACGATGTGTTTAATTTATCTATTAGCTGGAGCCTTTGCTACAGTAACCTCAGCCATTGGCGGTGTTGATATGATGGTAAATATTGGACTTAGTGTTATTCCAGTTCAATACTTAGCTCTTGGTATCTTCATAATTACTTGTTTTTTATCTCTTTCTATTGGAACTTCCGTAGGTAGTATTGTTGCCTTAGGGCCAATTGTAATTGCTCTGGCTCAAAAAACAGATGTATCTATGGGGCTTTTATGTGGTTCTTTATTAGGAGGAGCAATGTTTGGAGACAACTTATCGATTATTTCTGATACTACAATTACAGCTACTCAGAGTATTGGATGTGATATGAAAGATAAGTTTAAAGCTAACTTAAAATACGCTTTACCAGCAGCTTTTCTAACCATTGTAATTTTAATATTTCTAGGGGACCCTTCTTCCGATACAATCCTAGATATCGATCCAAATAAAAATTACTGGGTTATTCTACCTTACATTGCCATTATTATCCTAGCTCTTCTAGGGGTACAAGTCTTTGTAGCTTTAGTATTAGGTATTGTCATGGCTGCAGTAATAGGCTTAGTACAATCCAACTTTGATTTTATAGGCTTAGTAAATCATATTTATATTGGATTTACTTCCATGAGTGAAATATTTTTTCTTTCCATGCTTACAGGTGGTCTTGCTGCTTTAGTAGAACAACAAGGAGGTATTAAGTGGCTATTGGAAGTAATGCACAAGAAGATAAAAAGTAAGAGAACCGCGGAGTATGGAATAGCTATTTTGGTAAGCTCCATTAATGTATGTATTGCAAATAATACAGTTTCAATCTTAATTGCCGGTAATTTATCTAGAGATGTTACAGATACTTATGAGTTGAATCGTCCTAATGTAGCCTCTATCTTAGATCTATTTGCTTGTGTAATACAAGGGATATTACCTTACGGAGCTCAGGTATTACTTCTATTGAGTTTTGCTCAAGGAGAATTAAATTATACCGATCTGTTATTAAGCTGTTTTTATATTGGTCTTTTGTTTGCGATAACAAGTCTTTCGATGCTATTTATTAGAAAATATCCTCAAAGAGCCTAAAAGTTGGTGCAAGAGAAATACAAAATGTTTATATTTGCCTTTGGTTCAAATAATATAAATTGAATTTACAGATGAAATTATTAGAAGGAAAAATAGCTATCATTACTGGTGCCACTAGAGGAATCGGTAGAGGAATAGCCATTACATTTGCAGAGCAAGGAGCTGATGTAGCATTTACTTATAGCTCTTCTTTAGCAGCAGCCCAAGAGCTGGAACAAGAGTTAATCAATTTAGGAGTAAAAGCAAAAGGATATCAATCCAATGCTGCCGACTTTGAAGCTGCCCAAGTACTTGTGGAAGATATTTTAAAAGAATTTGGAAATATTGATATTTTAGTAAACAACGCTGGTATTACAAAAGATAACTTACTTATGCGTATGAGTGAGGCAGATTTTGATCAAGTGATTGATGTTAACTTAAAGTCAGTATTCAATATGACAAAAGCAGTACAACGTACTATGCTTAAAAATCGCAAAGGATCTATTATTAATATGAGTTCTGTTGTTGGAGTTAAAGGAAATGCTGGACAAACAAATTATGCTGCTTCTAAAGCTGGTGTTATTGGTTTTTCTAAAAGTATTGCCTTAGAACTAGGTTCAAGAAACATTCGTTGTAACGTAATTGCTCCAGGTTTTATTGAAACTGAAATGACAGGGAAATTACCACAAGACGTAGTAAAAGGATGGACTGATGCTATTCCTTTAAAGCGAGGAGGAACTCCGAAGGACATCGCAGATGCTTGTGTGTTTTTAGCAAGTGATATGTCCGTGTATATCTCAGGACAAGTATTAAATGTTTGTGGAGGAATGCTTACTTAATAGAATATATTGAGTTTTAATCCATTTAATTAAGGATATACATTATTTTTATATAAAAGGTCTTTGGGAAATAGAATATATTCTATTTTTCAAAGACCTTTTATTATCTTATTGCTCATGAGTTCTATAAGGTTGATCTTGGGATGTTTTAGACCAAAATGGTGTAAATAAACATTGCTTTACCATGTGGCTCAAGGCTAAGTCATTCTAGTTTGGGAGTTAATTTTCTTTGGAGTTGATAGGGTCTAAGGTCTTAGTTTTATACTATAAAAAAAGGGTTTGTCTCATGGAGATTATTTCTTCTTTATTTAAGATTTTTTTATGAGATAAAACTCAATATTTAGAAATATAAAGTGAAAATAAATTAGTAAATC
>CANROJ010000067.1 GCA_947632215.1 uncultured Flavobacterium sp.
AGTCCTAGATAATCTGGATTACTAGCATATAATTTTTCCATATCTCCTTCTTGTACAAACTCAGCTACTATTGGTTTTTTCATAATAGTTATACTTTTTTACAATGTTAACTATTATTTAGACTACTATATCTGCCGCACCATTAGCTTTTATACACTCTCCATAATAACCAAGACTCTGCTTAGGGGTGCGCTCTAAGGTTTGGGGATCTACATGAATAAGTCCAAAGTGTTTACTTGAACCAAGTGTCCATTCCCAGTTATCGGTGGGTGACCAATAGAACATACCTTTTAATTTAACCCCCTGTCTTACAGCATCCTCTGCGGCTTTTATATATCCTTGGATATATCGTATACGCGTAGGATCACTAACTACTCCATTTACAATTGCTCCTTCCTCTACAGGGAATCCAAACTCGGTAGCATAGATATCCGGAGCATCATATCTTTTATGAATATCTAGAAGTACCTTGGCATAGCTATTAGGGTCATATGGCAATTCTTGTGTTGCCTCTAATTCTTTAGGAGGCGCTATTAAACCAATTCCCAAAGCATTGGTATTATCAGCTTTAACAAAAGTTCTAGCGTAGAAATTAGCTCCAAAGAAATCTGGCTTGTTTGCAGAGATAACCTGCATATCTCCAGGTTGAATATATGGCTCAACTAGTGGCTTAATAATTTCAGGATACCCTTTACCATATAATGGATCTGAGAAGGCATAATTCCAAAACACGGTCATATAATTAGCCGCATCCTGATCTTCTTTGTTACCTGAAAGAGCCTGAAAAGGCATCATATTAAAAGCAGAGGAAATCTTGGTATTAGCAGTAGCATTTGATTTAATTGCCTCTACAGCTCTACCATACCCAAGATTAATATTGTGGGAAGCCATTGCTAAATGTCGTTTTGAGCTATACCCTGGTGCAAAAAGTCCTCTTCCATAGGCAAAAGCTGCCAGTGCACTTGGTTCATTATATACCAACCACTTATCGGTTCTATCTCCCACTAAGCGAGATACAATATCTGCGTAGTCTTGAAGTCTATAACTAACATCACGGTCTGTGAAATCTCCAGCCCATAGAGGCATATCCCAGTGAAACAAAGTAGGGATTGGCTCTATACCGTGCTCTAACATACTATCTACTAAATGATCATAGTAAGCCATTGCTTTTGCATTGGGTGTACCTGGTGTTTCAGGTTGTACTCTAGGCCAAGAAAATGAAAAACGAAAAGCCTTTACACCAGCTGCTTGTAATAGTTTTAAATCGTCTAAATAGCGTTTTTCAAATTCTGTATTACGCATATTAGTAGTACCATCTTTGGATCCCCCCATATTATCTACATACACATCCCAGTTGCTGCGTCCTCTGCCTTCTCTACTTTCTGTCTCTGGAGCTGAAGCAGCTACTCCCCAAAGAAAATCATTGGGAAAAACAGAGTTACTCGAGGGATTGGTTAAATTGTAAAGTTGTTCCAGTGGATTACTTGGTACAACAAGACCTAAACCTGCTAGAGAACTTGCCTTTACAAAGTCTCTTCTGTTGAATTTCATGTTCATAATAGAAAATAATTATGGTGAATATTTTTATAATCATAAATAGGTAAATCACAAAGCTTTAGTCTTATTAACCTTAGCTTGGAAAAGTAAAATTAGCACTATACCGTAAAACAATTTGTAGCCCTTATATAGAAGACCTGTAGAAATGCTACTACACTATAAGGCTAATAAAAACTAATACTAGAAAAACATAGCCCGAAAAAAAAGAGACTAATAAGTAAGTCTCTTTTAATAACATAGGGTAATAACAAACGCGGTAAACGTTAAATATATAAGTAATAGCAATTCTAATTGGCAGGATTATTTTTTAGGCAAAAGCTCTTTTAAGTCTATATCTAAAGCGAAGGCTGGTTTTACCGTTTGAATAACTAAATCCTTTGGTAGGGTAAATCCTTTGTCGAGTTTAAGATTTAAAGAAGACGCTCCTACATATATCTCATACTTGCCTTTGTCTGCTATCCACTGTGACTTAGAAGGCACAAAAGACGCTAAATCTCTGGCATATAACACCATGGTAACAACCTGTGACTCTCCAGGTTTTAACTCTTTTGTTTTACCAAAAGCCTTTAGTTCCATTTTTGGCTTGTCAATTGAGTGTTTTGGAGCAGATAGGTATAATTGAACAACTTCTTTTCCACTTACCTTTCCAGTGTTCTTAATCTTTACCTGTACAGTTAGACTGTCTTTAAATGTTCTAGAACTAATCTTTAAATCAGAATAAGTAAAATCGGTATATGACTTTCCGTATCCAAATTCAAAAGAAGGTAATACATCAAAAGTATTAAAGTAGCGATAACCTACATAAATTCCTTCGTCGTAAATCACCTCTGTGGGATTGTCTTTTGGAATTCCAGGGAAACTATTAGCCGAAGGGGTATCGGTATACTTCATTGGAAAAGTCATCGTTAATTTTCCTGATGGATTGATCTCTCCTGAGATAACATCTGCCACAGAATGACCTCCTTCTTGGCCTGGTTCCCAAGCTAGTAGAATAGCATCTACTTTATCTTTCCAAGAGGCTGTTTCTATAACTCCGGCAATGTTTAAAATAACAACAACTTTTTTATTGTTTCTATGAAAAGCAGTAGATACTTTGTCTATCATCTCTAATTCATCTAAGGCAAGATTAAAATCCTCATCCACTACTCTATCTCTTCCTTCTCCTGAGTTTCTACCTAAAGTGATAAAAGCGATGTCTGAACTTTGGGCCATCTCTTGTAATAAAGTATCGCTAAGTGGCATCTCTTTTAATCTTTTTGGAACCGGTAAATTTCCCCTTGCAAAATCATCGGCTCTTCGCTGCATCTCGGTATCAGATTCCTTTTGTGTAAAAGGTTTATAAAGATCAATAAGGTCTTGATCTAATGTATAACCAGCAGTATCAAGCCCCTCTAATAGAGATACGGTATGTTTATTATTCACACTACCACTACCTGTTCCTCCTGTATTCCAAATATAAGAGGTAACTCCAAATAAGGCTATTTGTTTGTCCTTATCAAAGAATGGCAAAGTATTATCTTTATTAGTAAGTAATATCATACCTTCACTTGCAGCATTTCGAGTTATCTGGGCATTTTTCTCTAAATCAGGTTTGTTACTGTATTTATACTTAGCAAAAGTAGGAGTGCCAAATATGTACTTTAATAATCTTTTCACGTTTGCATCAATAGCCTCTTGGGATAATTCTCCGGAGTCTAAAGCATTGACAATAGCCTCTTGTTGAGACTCTAATCCAGGCATTAATAAATCATTTCCTGCTTGCATTTGTTTTACAACATCGGATAATTTCCCATCTTTGATTGTTTCAAACCCAGGGAATCCACCAAACCAATCGGTCATTACAATTCCTTGGAATCCCCACTCATCACGTAAAACTTGTTGTAAAAGATCTTCTCTGGTAGAGGAATACTCTCCATTTACTTTATTATAAGAAGTCATAATGGTCCATGGGTTGGACTCCTTGACAGCAATCTCAAATCCCTTTAAATACAATTCTCTTAAAGCTCTTTCAGAAACATGAACATTCATAACAGAGCGATTTGTCTCTTCATTATTGGCCACAAAGTGCTTAATAGAGCTACCAACCCCCATGGATTGTATTCCATTAACGATAGCCGCCGCTGTTTTACCGGCAATTAAAGGATCCTCAGAATAGTATTCGAAGTTCCTACCATTTAATGGGTTTCTATGGATATTCATCCCAGGAGCCAATAACACATCTACACCGTATTCTTTGACCTCATTACCCATTGCTTGGCCAACCTGTTCTAATAATTCTTTGTTCCAAGTCGAGGCCAAAGATGTTCCAACAGGAAATGCAGTTGCATAATAAGTATTTGGGTCATTCTCTCTGGTAGGCTCTATACGCAAACCTGCCGGCCCATCGGAGAGTACAGTAGCCGGGATACCAAACCTTAGAAGCTCCGCTGTTCCTCCTGCAGCCCCAGGTACTAAGCCTTGCTTAGCCTGTGCTACCGATCCAACAAGAGCTTGGACTCCTGGCATTCCAGTTCCCACAACTAAACTTGCCTTCTCCTTATTAGTCATTTGAGCAACAATAGCATCTATTTTTGCATCCTGATCCAAAGAAGTATCCAGCCAAGGATCTACTTTAGCCTGATTGTTGGAGTACAAAGACTCTTTATCTGCCCCAGTAACAACAAGAGTATTCTCTTGGGCATAGGATCCCGGACAAAGAGCCAATAAACTAGCTATTACCCCGAGATATTTAGCGGTAGGTGAAAGTTTTAAAAAAGTAGAAGCATTTTTTTTCATAACCTGTTCTTTTTATTTATAATGTGTTTTCCAGGCCGATTTATTTTAGTATACTTGATGTATTATAAGTAAATACGACGTTTTTAAAAAGAATAAAGTTACTTATATTCCAAAAATGATACTGTACGATAAAAAAGCAGCTTTTGTAGAATTACTACTACAAAGACAGTAACTTTATTATGTTATTTTTGTAAGTACAATCCCTAGAAATGAGATACATATATTTACTTGTTTTATTTGTCTTTACTTTTCCCTGTTTTGCACAGCAACACTATTCATCTATTCAATATTCGATGGATAATGGACTTCCACAAAATAGTGTAAAAGATATTTTAAAAGACAACAATGGATATATATGGATGACCACAGAAAACAATGTGTTAAGATATGATGGTAATACAATTGAATTACACACAGCACCTAGTCTTTCCAATTCTCACCTAGGGGATTTCTACGGAAATATTCACAAGGATAGTATTCTTATTTTTGGAGACCTACATGGCAAAAAACTTCTGCTGAAAAATAGTATATTAAAAAAATACGAAAACGCAAACATTACCCGAAACGCCACCGATAGCAAAGGCAAGAGGTATTCCCTTTTTAATAAGACTACCTTTATAGGAACCTCTTTCAACAATAGTCCTGATTATTTTATTGAACTAGACAAATCAAAGTATTTCTTTAATAACCAAGATCAAATCACTTATGAGAATAATCAAACAAGCAAAACCTACACTATTGACTTTAATAACCTAAAGAATGTTTTTGCCTTTGATACTACCCTATTTATAAGAGATCTCGAACAAAGAAAATTATATACTTTAAATCAAGGAGAACTCTCAAGTATACAAGCAACAGATATTCTATTCTCACCAGAGACTAAAATACATTGGCAGCAGCTTAATAATCAAGTTTTCTTAATTATAGGCGATCAGTTATACTTTGGTAGCTATACCAATAATGAATTAACTTTTAAGCTACTAATCCAAAGTGAATTACTCTTAGAACCTTACCACAGTATCTATTATGATAGGGCGTATAATAAAATTTATCTTGGCAGTCTAACTAAAGGCCTATACATCCTTTACCCATATTCCTTTAGCCATGTGCCACACAACTACGTTGCGTATGCCTCTTTACCTTTTAGCTCCAATAGTATTATCACTCCTACTGGCTTAGAGATTTCTAAACAAGGAGTAGTAAAACAATTCCCTTTAACCCATAATAAGGGTAATTCTTATATGTTATTGTATGATGAGTATGACAATATCCTTTATTGCACCTATTTTAAACTACTACGACTTCTTAAAGACTCCCAATACCAACAAATACAAGAGATAGAATTTGATAACAAGCAAATTAAAATACTTACCAAAGTAAATGACTTGTTTGCCGTAGCCTTATCAGATAGTGATAAGCGCAACTACTTAAACCTCTATAAAGACAGCTCCTTTAAAGATCCTGTTTATGAGTTTCGTTTTATAAGTGAAGTAACCAGTCTTAGAGCCATAGATAAGACCACCCTATTAGTTGGAACAACCAATGAACTTTACCGTGTTTATTTGGACAGCAAAAACATCGATAAAATTCAAGATAATATCTATGTTAAACATATCATCGAAAACTCCGATGGTACTTATTGGGTAACAACTAAGAGTCAAGGATTTTACTTATTAAAAGACAATGAGCTATCTCAGATTGCCCCCGATTCAGATAATGCCTTATTATCTGCCCATTATGTACTAGAAGACAAACAAGGATTTCTATGGATATCGTCTAATAACGGACTATTTAAAACATCTAAAAAACACATTGAATCCTACCTGCAAAACAAAAAAGACAAACCTATTTACTACAGGTATGACACTAGTAATGGTCTTTTAAACAGTGAATTAAATGGAGGTTCACTACCTAATGCGTATCCATTGGAGAATAGCGACTTTGTGTTTCCTTCCTTTAACGGTTTTGTTATCTTTAATCCAAGTGATATTAAGTCTTATTATCCCAAAAAAGAAGACTTAAGCATTAATAGAATGCGACAAAATAGTGGTGAAATAGAAAACTTCAAAGATAGAATAAGCATAAAAAGTGATTTCCACAAACTCGAAATACTACTTGATATTCCTTACTATGGTAGCAACAAAAACCTACAACTTAGTGTAAAACAAAACGATCAAGAGAATTGGCAGAACTTAAACCACAACAGAAAGCTAGAGATATTTAATCTAAAGCCAGGCACCTATAAATATACCTTTAGACTTTATACAGGCGCCCAATACGACTATAAGACCATACACTTAAGGGTTACTCCCTATTTTTATCAGACAAAACTGTTTTACTTTGCGCTTATACTTTTAGGATCGCTCTTAGTCTTGGGAATCATTTATCAAAGTACCAAGCGATTATATCACAAGAATGTCACTTTAAAAAAACAACTAGCCACGGAGGCTGATTTCCAAAAGAAACTTATGGAAACAATATCTCATGATATTACAACTCCTTTAAAATTCATTTCAGATCTAGCCCAGAAGTTAACCGAGTCTAACGACCCGGAAACCCACCGATTATACTTCGATAGTATCCATAAATCTTCTGAGGAACTCTACAAGTTTACCTCTGATATGAAAAACTACGCCCATTTATTTAAAGATTCAGAGCCCTATGAAATTTGTAATATCTTTGAAATTGTAGAGCAAAAGAGATTACTTTTTGAGATTATTGCCAAAGAGAAAAACATTGAAATTTCAAATGAGTTACCTACAAACCTTGAAATTAAAACTAAAAAGAATATCCTAGGTGTTATTATACATAATATCTTAGATAATGCCATTAAGTATTCCTGGGATAATACCGTTAAAATCAAGGTAAGAGAGCTGGGTACTGAGGAGTTTCAGATTACATTAACAGACGCTGGAATTGGAATGCCAGAATCTAAAATGAAGTACTATAACAATTTAGCTAACTGCAAAATAGAACAGAGCCTAAGCATGAAAAATATCCGATTAGGATTAATTCTTGTTGTTCAATTAATCAAAAAGCTCGATGCCAAAATTGTCTTTAAACCAAATAACCCTAAAGGAACGAGCGTTTCTATAATTTTGAAAATCAATCCAAATGAAAAAAGTACTAATAGTTGACGACCATTACGTGATTAGAGCTGGAACAATGCTAATTCTTCACAGTAATATCAAAGATCTAGACATAGACCAGGCTAGTTGCTTTTTAGATGCTCTAGAGCTTGTTAAACAAAAGCAGTATGACCTAATTCTTTTAGATATAGATCTACCAGATACACAGAACAAAAAAATGGTCTCTGCATTTAAAAGCCAAAGCAAAGACCTAAAAATTCTAATGTACACTTCTTACTCAGACCAGGAAATTGCCATTCAATATATCAAAGAAGGAGCCGATGGATTCTTAAACAAGATGGCCGGTGAAAAGGACATTGTCAAAGCAGTTAACGATATATTTTGTCTGGGCTACTATTATCCACCAGCACTTGTTGGAATAATTGTTAGACAAATTCACAACCCTCATCCTATTGAGAAATTATCTCAACGTGAACGAGAAATATTTGAACTATTAGCCCAAGGTAATGGCAATCTAGAAATATCAAATCTTCTTGGAATTAAGGCAACAACAATTAGCACCTATAAAAAGAGAATCTTTGAAAAACTAAACATAGAAAACATAATGGAGTTAATGGAAATAAAGAAGAATATTCATTAATTTACAAAAGTTTTTAAACCAAGAAAACCACTCCAAAAGGAATGGTTTTCTTTACTTTTTATTCGAAGGACAACTTAGAAAAAAGCAGTCAATTTTAAACCTAAAGACACATAATTTATCTTCTCCTTTGCAGAGACATCATTAAAAGAATTATTCATGTCTTGGCTATGTTTTAATATTTCATTGAATGTATAGGTAATCTTAGAATTGGTATGGGTGTAATCAGCATAAGTAGTAACACCTAACTCATCACTAAATTTGTAAGTCATAGATACTCCACTATGCCAACGAAAACTACTAGAGGGCTTATAGTGAGCTACCTCGAATTGATTATCTGGTAAATCGTTAAATTCCTCTGATTGGAAGAATACCTTTCCTGCGGATCCTCCAGCATAACCTGCAGTTGTTTTAAGCATTAACTGCCATCGATTAGAAAAATCATATGCGTAATAGGGACCAATACCTATGTTTATAAAACCTAAAGACTGGGTATCAACTTCAATATCGGTTGCAAGTTGCTGATCTAAATCAAAAGGGATCGGACTAACTTGAAAACTATTAAAGGTAAAATGAGCCCCTACTCCCCAGTTTGGACTAAAGAAGTATGCTCCCTCTAATCCAGCTTCAAATCCTCTTTCCTTTTTATTATCTAAATCGGATTCTTTTAAAAAATCGGTAGTAGCAAGGGCAGTACCTACTTTCAATGAAAGAAATGAAGGATGACCATTACCTTCAAAACGAGAAAGAACCCCTAAATTATCTCCTTTATTCTTATAAAATTTATCAATAAAAAAGTAACCTAATTCCACCGATAGAATTCCTATTCCGGCTCCGGCTAAAACATCTGAAATCCAATGTCTATTATTCAGGTTTCTACCCACTCCTGTAAAAGTAGAGGAAGCATAACCACCAATACTATAGGCTGGATTTACAAGACCATATTCTTTATGTAAAAAAGTAGCGTTAGTAAATGCCATTGAAGTATGCCCAGAGGGGAAAGAGTTATTGCTGGAACCGTCGGGACGCTCTACCTTAGCGGTATACTTAACTGTATTTACAATGATTCCCATAATAGCTAAACTGGCAGCATAAGAAATAGTTGCACGCTTAGTGTTATTTCTACCCTTTACACCCGCTACCTTTAAGCCATATACTGCTACAGCTGGAGCGTACTGCAAATAATCATCGTAAGGAACCTTAAAGTTTGGAATATATCTATTTCTTAACTTTCTAATCTCCCTTCGTTCTCCCCAAGTAGCAGCAGAAGCAGAAAAGAACAACGCTGGAGCAATAGCCATTTGAACCCCTTGCTTTTGAAAAAAGCTTTTCTTATTAGTGGCCATAATCTGCTGTGTCAAGGAAGCAGTATCAAAGTTCATCGAAGTACTCAGAGAATCCTGAGCGCTTAATTGCTGAAAACAACAAGTAAATACAGTAGCAACAAGTACTTTTTTAATCATCTTTTATTTCTGTTTTTCATAAATTTGTTCTTCGTCTTTTGTACCGCCTTTATAGGAGATAATAAGTTCTGCATCCGATAGCTTATTAATCAAAAGTGTATCGGTAAAAACAGACTGTACTGCCACCCCTACGGTATAACCCATTAAAAACAAGGTGTCTTGTGAATTTTGCCACTTTACATATTTAATAGTATTGGTATTAATGGATATGGCCGAATGATCCTCTTGTAACTCAAAACCTTGCAACTGATCTGGTTGTCCTGGAATTGGCTGGGTCCATTTGCCTATTAATGCCTGGGTCTGCTGTTGCTGATTCATTTTATCTTGGGTACTTTTTTTAGATGTGGTATTACAAGACATCAGTACGGTAAAGACTACAGCTGAAACTAAAAATGTTCTCATATTTTCAAATGCTAAATTGTTATTATCCTCTAGTATTCTTCCCTACCCTTATTACAAACATCTAATCAAAAGAGTTATAGTTCAATAAAAGGTTAACTGAACAAGCAAACAAGAACCTTAAAAACTACTTGAATTTTACTCTAGGGCTAAATGCAGGTATATACATTGTGTTTTACCTAGGTTTTATCACAACTGCCCAAGGGCAACTATTAAAAAACAATAAGTAAAAGCCACAAGTCCTTAGCATTTGCAATAGAATTATAGTTACCGTCAAAATTAATTAGAAATACCAGATTCTCTTGTAGCCCCTTTGTAACAATCTTGTAGAAATAACACTACAAACAACCCACAAGTAATTCGCAAAAACTAGGCTGTATTTTATACTAAATATCCTCTAGGCTAGATAAGTTGGCTTAATTAAAACACGCAGTAGAATTCTTAAAAATAAGCATATACAAACTCATTACTTAGCAGACAACTTAAGATATACAAGGAAGACGTAAATTTCATTTACATTAGTTTTTTATGGGCTCGGGCGAAAGTTCACTTGATTGGGTCACTTATTCTTTTTTAATTTACTAATTTTACAAAGAACAAATTTAAAGGCTGGGATGCATACCCGCACAGGTGAGTTCGTTAACTAAAAATCTCTTTGATATTTTTAGTTAATAAGTTTTTAGCCTTTTGCTATATTGCACAAAAAAGACAAATAATCATTTCTAATTCACAATAACAATCTGCAAAAAATCTTATGTTCACTAAAAAATCATTTTCCCTAATCCTTCTGTTTACACTTGGATCACTAAGTATTATCGCTCAAGATAGCAAAACTCTTTTCGCAAAGTTGTCTGCTAGTGAACTTACAGAAATTCCTGGACAGACCATGGGACAAAAACTTGAAAGTTTACTTTTTTGGTCACAAGAGCAAAGGGAGCGCCGATTCTCCATGATGCATGCTATTTTTCCCAGCATTCCTATTTGTGCTACTCTTGAGAGTACCCCGCTTAAAGCATATAAGAACATAACCCCAAATTGGCAAGACGAAACGACCTTGGAAACCTA
>CANROJ010000068.1 GCA_947632215.1 uncultured Flavobacterium sp.
TACTCGATAGAATCTCAGATAACTGATCTATAGATGTTGCACTAGCCACAGGTCCACCGATGTTGGGTTGAGCCGCTAACCAAGCTAGGGAAATAGCTGCTGGCACAGTGTTGTGCTTTTTGGCTATTTGGTCCAAAGCATTTAAAATATTAAATCCTTTTTCGTTCATATACTTTGCTGCGCCTTGCCCACGTGGACTTTTTTTGAAATCTGTTTCTGATCTGTATTTTCCAGTTAAAAATCCAGCTGCCAATGCGAAATAAGGAAATACACTTAAGCCGTGCTCTTTGACAATTCCAGCGTAGTTTTGTTCATAATATTTGCGCTCCACCAAATTATAAAGCGGTTGTAAGGCCTGGTATTTTACAAGATTATTGTTCTTAGAAAATTCCAAAGATTCTTTTAGGCGCTCAGCTGAGATATTAGAAGCAGCAATATGTCTTACTTTTCCCGACTTTACCAATTCATCAAAGGCTCTTAGGGTTTCTTCTACCGGAGTCTTCTGATCGTCATAGTGTAGGTAATACAAATCAATATAGTCTGTTTGTAATCTTTGTAAAGATTTATCTACACTTTGTAAAATGTGTTTTCGACTTGAGTCAATACCGTGTTGTCCTGTTTGTCCACCTACCTTGGTGGCAATAATAATTTGATCGCGATTGTTTCTTGCCTTGATCCATTTTCCGATAATAGTTTCGGATTGTCCTCCTTGACCACCATCTATCCAGTAAGAGTACATATCAGCTGTGTCAATAAAATTATATCCCGCCTCTACAAATGCATCTAATATTTCAAAAGATTTCTGCTGGTCGATGGTCCAGCCAAAAACATTTCCTCCTAAATTAAATGGTGCTATTTCTAAATTGGTATCTCCTATGTTTATTTTTTTCATTTTGTTGTGTTTTTAAAGGCCTAAGTACCTTAGTTGTTTTTTAAAAGTTTCTTAAATACTTCTAACTATTTTAATCCCACTGGTTCTTTGTAGATAAAGAGTATTTTCCGCCTCCTGTGAAAAATAGTCCTAATCCTCCGAATAAGAATAAAGCGATTCCTTCATGTAGCCATGCACCTGATTTTCCAAGAGCAAATAATGGACTAGTATGTGCCATTAAAAAAGCAACTACCATTACAGCTGTATACACAAGAGATGCCAAACGGGTTCTAAATCCTACAATCATAAGCACAGCTGCGATTGTTTCCCCTAAGTGTACTCCATAGGCTATAAATCCTGCAAGACCAATTTCTGCAAGCATTGCCTTGATACCATCTACTCCGTAAATCAATTTGTGGATTCCGTGCATTGAGATTAATATTCCAAGAGTTAGTCAAAAATTAATAATCCTAAGTCTGTGTTTCTTTTCATGTTTGTATACTTTAAATTTTAATAAGCTGCTGTAAATCGCTCTTGGTGATGTTTTGGGTTTTGTACTTCATCTAGTAGAACTACAGCTAAGTCTTCCGGGGATAGTCTAGAGATATTATCTTGATCCACAACAGGGTGATCCTTGCCTAGTCGGTATTTTCCAGTTCTTCCTATAGTCACACCAGGATGCATCTCAATGGCCGGACTAAAGAAAACCCAATCTAATTGTTTTTCTTGTTTTAATATATTTAGGTAATCTCTAGCTGCAGTTGCTCCAGGTTTGATTTCAGATGGGAATTCAGCAGAATCCACAAGTTGCTGATCACCATTTCCATACAAACTACCGGCGCCTCCCACAACAATCAGCCTTGGTACACCTGCTTGCTTGGTGGCTTGTTCAATAGATTCTGAGCCCTTTAGGAAGTCATGGTATATATTGGGATTTGTCCAACCCGCATTAAATGCGCTAAGCACTACATCTTGACCTTTTAATGCTTGGGTGAGTTTGTTAATATCATTGACATCCACTGAGATTTGTTGAAGGTTTTCACTGGGAGTGTTTTGTGGATTTCTAGCAATTGCTGTGACTTGTAACCCTCTTTCAAGAGCTTCGCTGACAAGTTTAGAACCTACAAAACCTGTGGCTCCGATAATGGCTATTTTCATGTTTTATTTATTTGGTTTGTAAAAGTTTTGTTGCTTTTAAAGGTTGGACAAAAATTTTATTTAAACTGATCTACAAAGTCTTTTAAGGACTTGTCTTTTAAGAAATTAAACATTATTTGATCTGTTTGGTCAAAAAGTTTACCCAATTCTAGGTTAATCTGTTTTCCAATGGGGCATTTAGCATTTGGGAAATTATTTTTTTTACCCAGAGTATTGGAGCTTTTAATGAGATCGAAAATTTCTGCCATCGAAATTTCACAACTCGAGACATGTAGTTTAGTACCTCCTTGTTTTCCTTTTTTAGATTCTATCCAGCCTTTTTTATGTAAGACAGTCAGCTCTTTTCTAACAATCACTGGGTTGATGTTAATGCTTTGGGCTATCCACTGCGAAGTGTGCCACTGATCTGGATATTTGGCCAATATGGTTAGGATATGGATTATAGTTGCAAATCTTGTATTGTTCATAATACTACAAAGTTAGGTAAATTTTTTAATTGTAATAAAGTTTGTTACAATTTGTTTTAAATAGGAAATAGCCCCTTTTAGTACCATCAAGACAAATGATAGATTAGCAGCTATTTTACAGGTAGTTTTAATTCTATGGAGTATCTATATTATTTCAACCTATGTGAAGTGTTCTAATTTTACTTCTGGTCTTTTTTGTGAAAGGATCTAGTTTCGAGGGGGTATTTTTTCTATAGAAGTATTTTACAGATAGAGTATCTTCTAGGGTTATTGTAGGTAGAAGATTAGATTGTTTTTTAGAAGTGTTTATTGCTTTTTAATCCTTGAAGTTAACTTTATTGAAAGTGGTAGTTCGGCTTGTTTTTTTATATAAATGTTGATTTTACAGGATATATATTATCCTATCTATAATTTAGTTTTTTTTTCAATTAGTATCTTTGGGTAAATGCAATAAATTAAATACAGAATGTCTTTGAGTACTTGTAGTTATTTAATAAAATTGTGTCTTTACACCTTAGTAATGGTGTAAAGACACAATATATTAATATATAATATGAATCATATACGAGAAATTTTACAAAAAGCCGTAGAACAACCGACTTTAGAACAAAAACTAAAATATGTAAATGATCATATTCAAGGCAAAGTTGTTTTCTCGACAAGTTTTGGTTTTGAGGATCAGGTGATTTCTCATGCTATAATGAGTCAGAAATTAAAAAATATAGAAACTTTTACTTTAGATACTGGTCGAGTTTTTAATGAGACTTATTCCACTTGGTATAGAACGGAGTTAAAGTATAAAGATAAAATTAAAGCCTATTATCCACCAACTAAAGAGTTGGAGGATTTTGTTTCTAAAAACGGAATAAATCCTTTTTACGACTCAGTGGAGCTGCGTAAAGAATGTTGTCATATTCGCAAAGTAATTCCACTAAATAGAGCCTTAGAAGGTGCCTTGGTTTGGATTACAGGTTTGAGATCCGAACAATCCAACAATCGCCATCAAATGCAGGAAGTAGAATTTGATAGCCAACGTGAACTCTATAAATTTAATCCTTTGCTTGATTTTACAACCCAGGATTGCTTTGATTACTTAAAACAAAATGGTGCCCCTTACAATCCATTACACGATAAAGGATTTATAAGTATTGGATGTGCCCCTTGTACAAGAGCAATAAAAGAAACAGAGGATTTCCGCGCTGGTCGTTGGTGGTGGGAAGATGAAAGTAAAAAAGAATGTGGATTACACATAAAATAAAAAGATAAACATATGTCAGTTCAAAATAATTATTTAAAGCAACTAGAAGACGAGGCTATATATATTTTCAGAGAAACAGCTGCTCAATTCGAGCGTCCAGCTTTGTTGTTCTCAGGAGGAAAAGATTCTATTGTATTGGCTCATTTAGCTTTGAAAGCATTTCGTCCAGGGAAATTTCCTTTCCCTTTAATTCATGTAGATACAGGTCATAATTTTCCAGAAGCTATTGAATTTAGAGATTACTTTATTGATAAAATATAAGAGCGCTTAATTGTTGCTTCAGTTGATGATGCAATTAAGAAATATAATTTAAAAGAGACAGGAGGACGTTTTCCTTCTCGAAATGCCTTGCAAACTTATGCGCTTTTAGATGTTATTGAACAAAATCAATTAGATGCTTGTATTGGTGGGGCTCGTCGTGATGAAGAAAAGGCACGTGCAAAAGAGCGTATTTTTTCTGTGCGTGATGACTTTGGACAATGGGATCCAAAATTACAGCGTCCTGAACTTTGGAATATATTAAATGGACGTATCGACCAAGGTCACAATGTTCGTGTATTTCCTTTGAGTAATTGGACAGAATTAGATGTTTGGAATTATATTAAACAGGAAAATATAGAGTTGCCTTCTTTGTATTTTTCTCACCAACGTGAGTGTATTGAGTACAATGATCGTTTAGTGGCAACTTCTGAGTTTATACAACCACAACAAGGAGAGGCTTTTGGAATTAAAACTGTTCGTTATCGTACCGTTGGAGATATGACTTGTACGGCAGCAGTTGCTTCTACAGCTACAACAGTGGATGATATTATTGCTGAAATTACCGAGACTCGTGTTTCCGAACGTGGACAAACCCGTTTAGATGATCAGGTTTCTGAAGCAGCCATGGAGGACCGTAAAAAACAAGGATATTTTTAGAACTAGATTATAATTAGTTATCCTTGATTTAATAGATAGCTATAATCTGTTTATATTAATTTAATTTCAAAATCTCAAGACTTATCCAATGGATACATTAAAATTTATAACTGCAGGAAATGTGGATGATGGTAAAAGTACATTAATTGGACGTTTACTTTATGATTCGCATTCTATACATACCGATCAATTAGGTGTTTTACAAAAACAATCTAAGAACATATCAAAAAACAGTGACATTGATTTAGCCCTTGTAACAGATGGACTTCGCGCTGAACGTGAACAGGGAATCACAATCGATGTGGCTTACAAATATTTCGCAACTAATAAACGTAAGTTTATTATTGCTGATGCTCCAGGTCACGAGCAGTATACCCGTAATATGGTTACAGGAGTGTCTAACTCGGATTTGATTATTATTTTAATCGATGCCAGAAACGGAGTAACTACCCAAACTAAGCGCCATGCTAGTATCGGTTCCTTAATGGGGCTTAAAAAGGTAATTGTAGCCATTAATAAAATGGATATTGAAGATTACTCTGAGCAAGTTTACGATAAAATAAGGTCGGATTTCCAGGCTCTACTTCCTAATTTACATTATGACCAAGTGAATTACGTGCCTATTTCTGCTTTAGTGGGAGATAATATCGTTACAAATTCTGAAAATACCCCTTGGTACCAAGGTCCAAGTATTTTGGAAATCCTAGAAACCGTTGAAATTGAAACACAAGAGAATTTACCTTCTCGTTTTCAGGTACAATACGTTATCCGTCCACAAGAAGATGCTCTACATGATTATCGCGGTTATGCTGGTTTGGTCTTAACAGGAAAGTACAATGTAGGAGATAAAATCAGGGTTTTACCTGCTAATATTGAGACTAAAATTGTTCGTCTGGAATCAGATCTACAAGACGTGGAACAAGTAGTTGCAGGGGATAATGCTGTTGTTCACCTAGAAGATGATATTGATATTTCTCGTGGAGATAGCTTTATTTTATTACAGGACAATGTTACTCAAAGCAATAAATTAAGCTCATGGGTTTGTTGGTTAGACAGCCAAGATTTACAAGTGGGTAAGCCATATATTTTACAACACCGTTTCAAATCGGTTCGCGTTAAAATAAAGGCTATTACTCAGCGTTGGGACGTTAATAATTGGGAATTTATTCCAGCCGATAAAGTAGGGTTGAATGATATTGCGCAAATTGAAATTCAATCTAATCAGGCTTTAGTATTTGATTCATTTTTAGAAAACAATAAAACCGGAAATGCCATTTTAGTTGATGAAACTTCTCATAATACAGTTGGTGCTTTAATGATTTTATAATAATAAAGTAAGCCTATGAGAGGTTCGCATTTAAAGGATATAGATTCACAAGATAAATCTAGCCAGGAGGAGGACAGCAATGATCCCGCGTTAAAACCAACTAATTCCTATAAGCGTCTAGCAACCTGGATAAGTGTTGTTTTTTGTTGCGTTTTCTTTGGTTATACCCTAGCAACATTTTATTCCTACCAGGAGTTGAGCTCTTTTGTGTCTCAAATTCCTAAGGAGTTTTATATAATGTTAGCAGTTGGTTTTTTTGCTCAACTAGTAGATGGGGCCTTAGGTCTTGGTTACGGAATTACTTGTGCCTCTGCAATGATGTCCTTTGGGGTTAAGCTTCCTGCAATTTCAGGGAGTATTCATACAGCAGAAATGTTTTCAAGTGCAATTAGTGGATTTTCCCACTATAAGTTTGGAAATGTAAACAAGAAGATGCTAATTTGGTTAGCTATTCCAGGGGTTTTAGGAGCTATATTAGGTTCTTTGTTTGTAATTTATATAGGAGAGGAGTATGAGCATTTTGCCTATCCTTTTTTAGCGTTTTATTTGATTTTAATAGCTGTGAGACTTTTGGTTCTAGCTTATAAGAATAAGATAATACGCAAACCAGTAAAAAGAATTGCTCTTCTGGGATTTTCAGGAGGGTTCTTCGATGCCTTTGGAGGAGGAGGATGGGGACCAATTGTAACCTCTACTTTGCTATCTAAAGGTCGTCAATCCAGATATGTAATTGGTACTGTATCTATGGCAGAGTTTTTCGTGACTTTTGCCGCCACAATGACTTTCTTTTCTAGTTTAGGGGTAGAGTATTGGTACATTGTTTTAGGTTTGATAATAGGAGGTATGATAGCAGCTCCATTTGCAGCTAAGCTAGCGGGAAAATTACCTCAGAAATTGGCCTATATTTTAGTTGCATGTTTAGTAATATTTGCAGGTGTTAGAATTATCATTAAGATGATTTAATATAATTCTAGATTCTAGAATATAAACAATAAACTCCTTGTTAAAACTAGGTAGACAGTAGAATAGTTCTATTTTTAAAACACATATATATAAAGCTTGTTAAGAGGATATAGAAATCTCTTTTCAAGCTTTATTTGTTTTTTGTGCCTCCTAGTGTTTAGATAACTTATCTTCTTATTGGATCCTTTGGATATAAGGGCTAGTTATAATCTCAAACGAAATAACTACAAGGCTAATATTTTCAAATATGCTAAAACCTCTTTAGTTAACTAAAAATCATTTTACTGCTTTATAGTTTTTCAGATACTTTTTCTATTTGTTCTGAGATGTTCTTTATCCAAACAATTTGGTTTTGTATAAGTTGGTCATTATTGCCAGAACTAGCAACTGGTGTAACACTTGGATTGTCTATGGGCTGAGTTTGCTTTTGTGGTACCCCCACACAAGCAGCATGATCTAAATTATCTACAGACTTGTCTAAATTGAGTGTTATTTGCTTTAGTGCATCACTATTTACTTTATAATCAGCATTGAGATTCAATAAATTAATCAAGCTTAGGATTGCTCCTAATAATGTTTGATTTAGTATGGTAATCTCATAATAGTCTGATCTGTTTTCTTGTTTGCTTTTTGGCTCTTGAACCAATCGCTGATAAGAGGACATTAAGTTGGAGGAATTAATAAAGGCATTTTTTCTAGCCAAGGCTAAATGGTCTAAATTTTCATTTTTTTGGAAATAGAACTCATCTAATTCATCTACATATTGATTTGTAGTTGTAAGGGCTAGTTTTAAGTTGTTTTTAATGGAATTAATCTCCCAAGAAGGCCATAAGTAGTTTGTTGCTATTAAGGCTATAAAAGAGCCTAAAATGGTGTCTGCAATTCTATAGAGAAAACTCACCGTTGGGTTATTATTTAAAATACCAAACACTAAAATGATAAACAAGGTTAAAAATGTAACCCCTATCTTGTAATCACTGCTAATTAACCAATAGGAACAAATCATAACTCCTATGGCTAAACAACTCAGTACATAACGGTCCTTAATCAAAAATAAGATTAGAACTCCTATAAAACCTCCAATAACGGTTCCAATTACCCTACTATAAGCTCTTGATCTAGTTAATCCATATCCAGGTCTCATGATAACCAAAATGGTAAGCAAAATCCAATAAGGCTTTTCTACTTGAATTAAGTTTCCAATAAATAGACCAAATATCATTGCTATTGCAAAGCGAAGAGAGTATTTAAAATTAATGGATTTAAAATTTAAGTTATCCACTAAGGTCTTTAATTGGTAATTACTAGTTTTTATAATAGGTTTTTTCAAGGAAGTGACATTAGCAGCTGTATTGTTTAGCTGGACTCCTTGGAGAAAAATATTTTCTAACCCTGTTATTTTTTCAACTTGGTTTTCAATGTATACTAGGGTGCTTTCTAAATAAGCCTTATCCTCTGGGTATTTTAAATTGTAAGCATTAATCTTAGTTTTCAGCACTTCTAAATCCTCACTTAAGTTATAGTGGGAGATGTACTTTGCATTACTTTTTACGCTTATGGATATATCGCTTAAAACTTGGCTAAGATCACTGGTGATCTTTTGCATGGAGTCTAAAATATGCTCATTTGCCAATCGAGTAGTTACCTGGGTGTTTCTAAAGGAGATAGAGCTGGCCAAATTCATGATCTCATGTAGAAAAGAAACTGTTATTACAACTTTCCTATTGTGATTGGAATTTAGGGTTGACATCTTATTTTTTTCTAGATACTCATTGATGCTTTGAAAGGAATCATTAATGGAGATTTGCAAGACTAACCTTTCACTACGAAGCTTATTAATATCAGCACCTACTGTCCATACTTGAGATTTTTTATCTAAGTATTTTGACATTAGATCCATAGAGTTAGAAACCTCTATGTTTATGTAGCGAGATGGGAATAAAAAGTAGAAAATCAGTGAAATAATGGCGTAATATAATCCACCCAAAAACATATACAAGGCATTGTGAAGTAAATCCGTTGTATTGGTAATGTGTATAAAGGATAAACAGAGTCCTAAGAGTAGGGTGAAGGAGAATTTATTGGCTCGCTGTCCATAGATGGAAATCAAGGAACAAAAAAACACATAAACAGCAAAAATGATATAAAAGATCCACGAGTATTTGTAAATTAAAGTAAAGAGTATTGTTACCAGTGGGGTACATACCATGGCCAAGGCCAGGCCTTTAATTTTATCTTTCAAAGAACTATCTATATCCACAATAGAGGTAAGCATTACCCCTAAAGCCACTGAAAAAGAGAATGCACCTAAGTGATTGTTATATAAGAAAATAAAAGCACTTGCGGCAGAAATAGTTATTTTTACCGCATTTAAAAACTGGTTATCCCCAGTTTTATAAATAAACTCGTGAAAGACATTACTTATTTTACTTTGCATATATTTTAATATAAAACCCTCTTGGTGTGTAAGGCTTAGTTCTAGGTAAAATATTTTGGAATTTACTAATAGAAAAAAAAGTTAATTTAAACTGTTCTTGTATTTAGTGATGTGCCATATATTTATATTAAGTCATTAAATTACAAATATTTTTTAGTAATATCTTATTTTGTTTGATGATAATTATTTATTTGTATTTGTGTAGTGAACCGATAAGAAGGTTTTAATGCTTGTCAGTAGACGGAGTTTTGTAAAGAATAATGGAAGTGTATTGGGTGCAGAGCGTTAGTTTTAAGCATAAAAAAAAGAGATCATTAGAATTGATCTCTTTTGATATATTAATTGAGTGAATAACACAGGGGGTTAATCTGTGCTATTGTTTTAGAATTTGTATCCAGCTCCTAATTGGAAAACTCTATTTTTAGAATCTCCATAGTAATAGTTTGATTTTCCAACATTTGTCAAACCAAAGTTATAACGTGCATTTACAAAAAATCCATTGGCAAGATCATATGCTAGTCCACCAGCTAATCCAAAGTCAAATGAATTTACTTCATCTTTAAAATCTCTGGTTTGCTTTACTTCTATTCCATTTGCCGTTATCCTGTCTTTGTTTGTAGCATCAACTAAGAAACCGAATTGTGGTCCCACTTCAATAGAAAGCGCGTTAGTAATATAATATTTTGCTAAGACAGGTATGTTAATATAGGATACTTTGTCATGATTATGATGTTGATAATTAACCCCTAATAGAGATTCTGAATAAACATTCTTAGCACCTTGAGTGGAGTATACTATTTCTGGTTGTACAGAGAACCTATCAGTAATCTTTAACTCACCTACCGCACCAAGGTAAAAACCTGTAAGTACCTTTGACTTTGAGGTATTAGACAGCTTAGCAAAATTTACACCTGCTTTAGGTCCAATTTTAAATTCCTGTTGTGCATTTACACAAAAGCAAACAGCCACTAGGGCTATAAATGTTAGTATCTTTTTCATCTTTAAGGGTATATGAACTATTTGTGCTGTAAAAATAATGAAATATTTTAAGTAATTATTAACTATTTTGATCTAATTGTGTTTTCCATATTTTAAAGTAAACTGATTCTGCTCTAAATAGGATAATAGGTGTGCTGTATTGTAAATTATAGTCTATGTAATTAGATTCTAAATATTAATTGGCTTTACCGGTAACTAGTAGCGACTTTTTATTATTTTAAATGTTCAGTTTGGCGATAATCTTTACTGAGCTTTGTTTTAAGTGGGTAACACGGCGTGATCTAAACACTTAGTAAATAATGGTTTTAATGTAGAACAGGCAAGCCTGGAAGTAATTAATTTATAAATTTTTCTCC
>CANROJ010000069.1 GCA_947632215.1 uncultured Flavobacterium sp.
GTCATTGGCTAGGGAGTTTTGCATTATATACTTTAGTTAACCAATAAAATAGAACATGCCCCAGAAAAGTGCACTTTTTTGGGGCATGTTTATAAGCTTTGGACTTTTTGTATAATGAAAATTATTGCATTTTCTTTAACCAGTTTTTCATGGAAACTTCGTTTTCAATAATATTCTTTAAATCCTGGATCGCAACTCTATCTTGAACCATTGTATCACGGTGTCGGATAGTCACGGTATTATCTTCTATAGTTTGATGATCTACTGTAATACAAAATGGAGTTCCTAGAGCATCTTGTCTGCGGTATCTACGCCCAACTGCATCTTTATCATCATAGGCTATGTTGAAATCCCATTTTAATTCCTCTACAATATTACGAGCGATTTCTGGCAGGCCATCCTTTCTAACTAATGGAAGTACAGCTGCTTTTGTTGGAGCAAGTACAGAAGGTAGTCTTAAGACAGTTCTAGTTGTACCATCTTCAAGAGTTTCCTCTATTAATGACTTAGAGAATACCGATAAAAACATACGGTCTAATCCAACAGATGTTTCAACCACGTATGGTACGTAAGAGGAATTAGTTTCGTTGTCAAAAAACTGTAGTTTTTTCCCTGAGAATTCTTCGTGCGCTTTTAAATCAAAGTCTGTACGAGAGTGAATTCCTTCTAGCTCTTTAAAGCCAAATGGGAAATTAAATTCAATATCGGTAGCTGCATTTGCATAATGAGCTAATTTTTCATGATCGTGGAAACGGTAATTTTCTTCTCCCATTCCTAAAGATAAATGCCATTTGTAACGAGATTCTTTCCAGTACTCATAGTATTGCATTTCAGAACCTGGTTTTACAAAATATTGCATTTCCATTTGTTCGAATTCACGCATCCTAAAGATAAATTGTCTTGCGACAATCTCGTTACGGAATGCCTTTCCTGTCTGAGCAATTCCAAAAGGAATTTTCATTCTTCCAGTCTTTTGAACATTTAGAAAGTTTACAAAGATTCCCTGTGCTGTTTCAGGACGTAAATATAGATCCATAGCAGTATCAGCTGATGCTCCTAACTTGGTACCAAACATCAAATTAAATTGACGAACTTCAGTCCAGTTTTTTGAACCAGTATCAGGATCTGCAATTTCTAACTCTTCAATCAAAGCTTTCACATCAGCAAGATCACCAGTTTCTAAACCATGTGCCATTCTTGCTAAGATTTGTTTTTTCTTAGCTAAGTATTCAACTACACGTGGGTTAGTTTGTATAAACTGCTCTTGATCAAAAGATTCTCCAAAACGTTTTTTTGCTTTTTCGATTTCTTTTTGTGCTTTTTGATTTATTTTTTCACAGTAATCCTCGATTAGAACGTCTGCTCTATATCGTCTTTTACTGTCTTTATTATCAATTAAGGGGTCGTTAAATGCATCTACGTGTCCGGAAGCTTTCCATGTGGTTGGATGCATAAAAATTGAGGCATCAATTCCTACAATATTTTCGTGCATTTGTACCATGGATTTCCACCAGTACTCGCGGATGTTTCTTTTTAACTCTACACCGTTTTGAGCGTAGTCATATACTGCGCTTAAACCATCGTAAATATCACTAGATGGAAAAATATATCCATATTCTTTAGCATGTGAAATTACGGTTTTAAAAATATCATCTTGTTTTGCCATAGTGCAAAAATAGTAAAAGAGTTTAAGATTAAAAATCTATGAGGCTCATTTTGTGGTTCTGTGACTAGAAGTTTGATATAATTGCGGTTTTTCACCTAGAAAAGACATTGTATAGCTATAAAGAGAATTAATATTTAACTCCTTTTGTGGTTTTTGTATAATGCCTTATTAAAAGTACTTTTACTTGCTAGATTTATTGTATTGAATAAAAAAAAAGTACCTGTTGAAAAGTTTCAACAGGTACTTATATGCAATTAAATTTTATCTAAAGTGGAATATTTCCATGTTTTCTATTTGGCAATGTAATCTCTTTGTTTTCTAACATAGAGAACGCTTTAAGTAGTTTTCTTCTAGTGTCTTGTGGTAAGATTACTTCATCAATAAAACCTCTTTGTGCTGCTCTGTAAGGATTAGCGAATTTCTCAGCATATTCAGCTTCTTTTTCCGCTAATTTAGCTTGTGGATCTTGTGCTTCTGATATTTCTTTTTTAAAGATGATTTCACTTGCTCCTTTAGCACCCATTACTGCAATTTCTGCATTTGGCCAGGCAAAGTTCATATCGGCTCCAATATGCTTGGAGTTCATCACGTCATATGCTCCTCCATATGCTTTTCTAGTAATAAGGGTAACTTTAGGTACTGAAGCTTCACTAAGGGCGTATAAAAGTTTTGCTCCGTGTACTATAATTCCATTCCATTCTTGGTCAGTTCCTGGTAAGAAACCTGGAACATCTACTAAAACTAGTAAAGGAATATTGAAAGCATCACAAAAACGAGTGAATCTTGCTGCTTTAATAGAACTATTTACGTCTAAGCAACCAGCTAGAAACATTGGATTGTTTGCTACAATACCAACACTTTTCCCTCCCAATCTAGCAAATCCAACTACTATGTTTTCTGCGAAATCTTTGTGAATTTCAAAGAAAGAATCCTGATCTATAATTTGCTCGATAACCTTTTTCATATCGTAAGGTTTGTTGGCATTTGTAGGGACTAAATCTTCTAAATTTTCTCTGTATTCTTGATCTAAATCCACTGCTAGATCAGCCGCTTTTTCCTTGTTGTTTTGAGGAAGATAGCTAAGAAGTTTTTTAATATCTTCTAAGCATTCTATATCGTTAGAGGCTGTGGTATGAGCAACTCCTGATTTAGTGGAGTGTGTACTAGCTCCTCCTAGTTCCTCTGCAGTTACTTCTTCATTTGTAACTGTTTTAACTACACTAGGCCCTGTTACGAACATATAGCTAGAGCCTTGGACCATCATCGTGAAATCTGTCATCGCTGGTGAATAGACTGCTCCACCTGCACATGGACCCATAATTGCAGAAATTTGAGGTATTACCCCTGAAGCTTGAACGTTGCGATAGAATATATCGGCATAACCTCCTAATGATCTAACTCCTTCTTGGATTCTAGCTCCACCTGAGTCGTTTAATCCAATCATAGGTGCCCCCATTTTAAGAGCCATGTCCATAACTTTACATATTTTCTCTGCATGAGTTTCAGATAATGCTCCTCCAAAGACTGTAAAATCTTGTGCAAATATGTATACTAGTCGTCCATTAATGGTTCCGTAACCTGTCACAACTCCGTCTCCAGGATATATTTCTTTATCCATTCCGAAATCTGTTGTTCTGTGGGTTACTAGCATACCAATCTCTTCAAAGGAGGCCTCATCTAGTAAGTACTCGATTCTTTCTCTAGCAGTTAATTTTCCTTTTTTATGTTGGGTATCTATTCTTTTCTGACCTCCACCTACATGTGCTAGGCTTTGGAGTTCTTGAAGTTTTTCTATCTTGGTTTTCATGATGATTAATTAGGTAAACGTAGTTGTTTTTGATCCTCTAAGTATTGCTTTAAAGCGATAAATGCTGCAATTTTTTCTTCCTCTTGGTTTTGCATCTTCAAAAGTTCAGGGTTGTAATAATTTTTAACAAAGTTGGTGTCAAAATTTCCATCTCTAAATCCTTGGTTTTGCATTACAAATTTTCCAAAAGGTAATGTGGTAGATATTCCTTTTACTTTATACTGGTCAATGGCGTCAATCATTAGTTCAATGGCCTGCTCTCTTGTTTGACCATAAGTGATTAGTTTAGCTAACATTGGATCGTAATAAATAGGAACTTCCATATCCTGTTCGATTCCATTATCTACTCGAATTCCAGTTCCAGATGGAAGAATATACTCTTCTAAGTAACCTACACTTGGTAAGAAATCATTTAATGGATCTTCTGCATAAATTCTCAATTCCACTGCATGGCCATTTATTTTTAGATCTTCTTGTTTAAAAGGAAGTACTTCTCCTTGTGCAATACGAATTTGCATCTCTACTAAGTCCAGCCCAGTGATTAGTTCTGTTATGGGATGTTCCACCTGTAGACGAGTATTCATCTCCAAAAAGTAGAAATTTTTATTCTCATCTAATAAAAACTCGACTGTACCTGCACCAACGTAATTACAGGAAGCGGCTACTTGAACTGCCGCAAGCCCCATGGCTTGTCTGATTTGTGGAGTAAGTACACTAGAGGGAGCTTCTTCTACTACTTTTTGATGTCTTCTTTGTATGCTGCATTCACGTTCAAATAGATGAACAATATTTCCATGAGTATCTGCCAGAATTTGAATTTCTATATGGCGAGGTGATCCGATGTATTTTTCTATAAATACAGAACCATCTCCGAAGGCATTGGTCGCCTCAGAAACGGCGCGTTGCATCTGATTTTCAAAATCTTCTACTTTTTCAACAATACGCATCCCTTTTCCTCCACCTCCAGCTGAGGCTTTTATAAGGATGGGAAATCCTATCTCTTGGGCTACCTTCTTTGCATGTTCTACATCTTGGATAGCCTCATCTAATCCTGGTATCATTGGGATATTGTATTGTTTCACTGTTTCTTTGGCAGCAAGTTTACTTCCCATTAAGTCCATAGCATAAGAGTCTGGACCAATAAAAACTATACCATTTTCTTTACAAGCTAAAGCGAATTTAGAGTTTTCACTTAAAAACCCATAACCTGGATGGATTGCATCTACTTCTAATTCTTTTGCTACTTGTATAATTTTATCACCAAGCAAATATGATTCACTAGAAGCAGAAGGTCCAATAAGCACTGCTTGATCAGCCATTTTAACATGTGGTGCTAAGCGGTCTGCTTCAGAATATACTGCTACGGTTTTTATTCCCATTTTTTTTGCCGTGTTCATTACGCGAACAGCAATTTCTCCACGGTTGGCAACTAATATTTTTTTCATAACCAATTATTCAAATTCAATTAACAACAATCCCTTTTCTACGGTGTCTCCTTTTTTTACTTGGATGGTTTTAATAACTCCATCTCTTGGCGAGGTAAGGTTATTTTCCATTTTCATGGCTTCTAAAATTAGAAGATTATCCCCTTGCTTAACTTCTTGTCCTTGTTGTACATTAATTTCAAGAATTAATCCCGGCATTGGTGATTGGATAGAATTTACCTGTTTAGCTAAATTTAATGAAAAGCCTAGTTGGTGAATTAGCTCATCAAGTGGGGTTTGAATATCTATATTATATACAGAGTTGTTTACTACAATTTGGTAATTTTTGTTATGAAAGTTATTGGAAATAACATTCGCTTTGTAAGACTTATTGTTTTTTAAAATATGAAAGTCTCCTGTTGGTGTTTGAGCAAAATCAATCTCTTCCAGCTCTAGTTCGTTACTGGAATAGAGCGAATCCCCATTTACTTTTAGTTGATAAGTTTTATTCATTTTATTTTTATAGTTTTTTGTATGCGTAAATATAATTAATAGCTAGTTACTTACATAATGAGAAGGTGTTTTTTAGTTATAAAAGTTTATTTGTCTCAATCTTGGTCTTGTGATCTTTAGCAATAGAAAGCTAGCTAGTTAAGCTAACATTGATTTAAGGTGTTTTCAAAGAGCTTAGCTTTATAATGTGGCTTTCATATAATTAAACTACAAAAAAAAAGTAGCCTTAAATTTAAAGCTACTTTTTTCTTATTGTTCGTTTTGGTTATCTAAAGGATCCCATCCTCTTGCTTTGAGGGGGATTTTCGTGTTTGCACGAGTAATTAAATGTATTCCTTCACTTTTGGGAGTCATGTGACCTATTATACTTAGATTTGGATTACCTTTTACTTTTTCGAAATCTTTCATTGAAATTGTAAATAGTAGCTCATAATCTTCTCCTCCATTAATTGCTAAAGTCGTAGAGTCAATATTAAATTCCTCACAAGTAGATATGAATTGTGGATCTAAAGGTAATTTATCCTCATATAAGTTACACCCAAGTTCAGAAGCTTTACAAAGATGCATGATCTCAGAAGAAAGTCCGTCACTGATATCTATCATGGATGTAGGTTTTATGTCTAAATCCTCTAGTAGTTGTTTTATATCTACTCTGGCCTCTGGTTTTAATTGTCTTTCTATTATGTAGTCATAAGCCTCTAGGTCAGGTTGATTATTAGGATTAACTAAAAAGACTTGTTTTTCTCTTTCTAAAATTTGTAATCCCATATAAGCAGAACCAATATCTCCGGTAACCACTAGAAGGTCTGTCTCAACAGCTGTGCTTCTATAAACGATATCCTCTTCTTTAGCTTTACCAATTGCTGTAACGCTAATTATTAGACCTTTTTGAGATGATGTTGTATCTCCACCAACAAGATCTACTTTATAGTGTTTACAGGCCAATGCAACACCTTGGTATAATTCCTCAATAGCCTCCAAAGGGAAACGGTTTGATACTGCAATAGAAACTGTTATCTGTGTTGGTGTAGCATTCATAGCACAGATATCTGATAAGTTGACCACTACGGCCTTATACCCTAAATGTTTTAGTGGTACATACGCTAAGTCAAAATGCACTCCTTCAATTAGTAAATCAGTAGATACTAATACTTTGTCTTGGGTGAACTCTAACACAGCGGCATCATCTCCAATACCTTTGATAGAACTTTCTTGTTCTAAAGTAAAGTTATTAGTTAAGTGCTCTATTAATGCAAACTCACCAAGTTGGTCTAAGGTTGTTCTTGCTTGATTTTTATTTTCGATCATAGGGTAAAGTCTTTAATATGGTAGCAAAGGTAAAAAGAAAATGCGATAGTATTATTCTATCGCATTTTATAGATGTGTTATTGCAACAAATCGTTTAAGGATTTTATTTCCATCATTGTACTCATGTATTGCTCTGCTAAATCTTGGCTATATTCTTCGTCATATTCCATGATAATTTGCATAAGCATACCATAGAGTTCCAATTCTTCTCTTAGATTTTGAGAATAATAATATAAATCCTCTATTGGTAGAGATTTATAGTAATTTATTTTGTCTAACATTAGGGTAATAGATTCATTTGCTAACTCTCTAGCTTTTTCTATTTGATCTATTTGATAATACCCCTGCACGAAGGATTGAGTAAAGCGATGCTCGTTGAAGTATTTTAAAGGCATGTTTTGCATTGCGATATCTATAATATCATTGGCCTTTTCTAATTTGCCTTCTTCGATTAGTTGTTCCATTAATCGCGCTAAATTAATTCTATAAAAGTTTGAGTTTTTTCTCGTTTGGGGATCGTGATAAATTTTATCTGAACCCATATTTCCCCAATCCCATTTAGAAACAATATCATACATTTTATCTGAATCAATACTTCCCATATCTATAGGATGATTAGAGGAATTTTCAGTTTTAATAGGAACTAATTGGTAAGTTATTCCATTTAATTGTAAATAATCTTTCATCCATAGGTAATCTTCATCATTATAGCTACCTCCTGAGAAATAAATAGGTCTTTCCCAATTGTTGTTAGCAATAATATCTAACATAATTAGACGATGTTTGTAAAGTCCTGAATCTTTAATTTCTACATTTATGCTGTCTACTACTTGGTCCATTAAGTAAGGAGAAACTATATTGTTTTGAGCAATAATCTCTTTGTTTACCGGAATAGTAACCTTATTTGTAGGAGCTAGATATGTAGTTGTTCCTGCTTGGGTTTTTGTCTGTAAGCGTTTGTCTTCAGAACGTATAAAATCCATGAATAATTTTACATCTATGCTTTTATCTGTAATGGGTTGGATTAAGACATAATCACGTTTATTACCTACGTATTGATCATGGGTGAATTTTATTGGTAATGGTTCAGACTCATATGTTTTTGCTTTCATTTGATCAATGTACCAGTCCAATGGTAATAAACTTGTGCAGACTACTCGAACGTCTGTTCTATAGCCTTCGATTTCCTGTAAGTACCATAAAGGGAACGTATCGTTATCTCCAATTGTAAATAAGATTGCATTTGGAGCACATGAGTCTAAATATGCTTTAGCATTAGCCCAAGCTGTATAGCGATTCGATCTATCATGGTCATCCCAGTTTTGTTGAGCCATTAATATTGGTGCTGCAAAAAGTGAGGCTCCCAGTATAAGTGGGGCGCTTATCTTTGGAGTTAAAAATTTACTTACTCCCTCATATATTGCGTATACTCCAAAACCTAGCCAAATTGCAAAAACAAAAAATGCTGGTACTACAGCGTAGTCTCTCTCTCGAGGTTCGAAAGGTCTTTCATTTAAGAATACTTTTAGAGCTAAAGATGTAAATAAGAACAATACTAAAAGTACCCAGAAAGTTCTTTTGTCTTTTCTAAAGTGAAAAATAAAACCTATTAAGCCTAAAATAAAAGGAAGGAAATAATAAGTGTTTCTTCCTTTGTTGTCTAATACAGATTCTGGTAAGTTACTTTGTGATCCTAAACGAATTTCATCTAAAAATTTTATTCCACTAAGCCAGTTACCGTGACTTAAATCTCCTTGGCCCTGTATATCATCCTGTCTACCTGTAAAATTCCACATTAAATAGCGCCAAAACATATATCCAAATTGGTAATTTACCATAAAGGACATATTATCGGCAAAGGTTGGTACACTTATATCTAAATATTGATTGTATTCACTTTGGAATATTTGGTCTAATTCTTCAATACCTAGCTCATTGGCTGCCATTTGTCCTTTAATGTCTCTTACAAGTTGTTCTAATTCAGGGGTGCCTGCATATTCTTGTTTTACTTTAAAGTCTAATGGACGCGTGTAGCGCATGTAGTTTAGTCGGTGGTTTGTATCGGTACTCCATAAACGTGGTAGAAAACCTTTGTGTTGTTTGTTGAAGTTATAACCGGCATTTTTCCATTCATTTACTATGACGTATTTTCCTGTGTTATAATCTCTCTCGTAGTTAGGCTTATCATCTTTGAAAGGATCGTTTTGATCTAGTCCAACATACGCTTTTGTAAAGTAAGAGTCATAGTATATACTCTCACTACCATATTGTTCTCGTTGGTAGTAAGCTAAAAGCTCTGCTGCATCGGAAGGTGTATTTTCGTTAATAACAACTTTGGCATTAGCTCTAATGGGTAACATAATCCAAGAAGTAAGTCCTACACATACGAATAGAAGTGCTAAAACAGCAGTATTCATTTTTACAAAACCTTTCTTTTTAGTGTAGGTCAACGTCCCTACAAAGAAAGCTACGATAAGTAAAAAAGCAAATATAGTTCCACTATTAAAAGGTAAACCAATACTATTGACCATAAATATTTCCAATCTACCAAACAAAGCTAGAATGTATGGGAATAAGAAAGCAAATAGAAAAAATAGAACTACTACTGCTACTATGTTAGCAATAATAAAGTTTTTGATGGTTATTTTAGAATGAGTTCTAAAATAATATAGTAAAACAATTGAAGGGATTGCCAATAGACCCATTAGGTGAATTCCAAAGGAACACCCTGCTATTAAAGCTATTAATAAAATCCATTTATCTCCTCTAGGATTATCAATGTTATCTACCCATCGTAGTCCTAAGTAAAGTAAAAGCGCAATCAAAAACATTGCTGAGGCATATACTTCTGCTTCTACTGCGTTAAACCAGAAACTGTCAGAGAAAGTAAAAGCTAGAGAACCTATTGCAGCACTTCCTAAAATAACAAAACTATTTATATTAGTTAGAGCAGAGTTTTTCTCTACTATCTTCTTTAAGATATTACTCGAAATCCAAAACATAAATAAAATGGTGAATGCACTGGAAAACACAGCTACCATATTAACCATTAAGGCAACGTTTTGAGCTGAAGTTGCAAACATGGCGAAAAAGGCCCCTAGCATTTGGTATAATGGTGCCCCTGGAGGGTGTCCAACTTGCAATTTAGCAGAAGTTGAAATATATTCTCCTGGGTCCCAAAAGCTAACAGTTGGTTCTACAGTAAGGCTATAAGTAACCAAAGCTATGATAAAGCATAACCAGCCGCCAATTATATTCCACTTTTTGTAATTGTATGTCAACATATTCATTTTTGATTGATATTATAAAGTAATCTACTTACAAAGAAAAGATTTTTTTTGTGGGAAACGATAAAAATAAAAAAATATAATTTTTTTATCAAAATGTTTGCAAGATTAAAAAATAGATGTAATTTTGCACCGCAATACAGACCAATAGGCTTGTTTAATGCAAAGGTTAATGGCCTATGGTGTAATGGTAACACAGCTGATTTTGGTTCAGTCGTTCTAGGTTCGAGTCCTAGTAGGCCAACAAAAAAATCCCTCTTATTTTCGGAGGGATTTTTTTTGCATTTTATTTTTATCTAGTCTTTTGTTTTATAAGTTAAGCAATTGTTAAAGTTTAAAAACTTGTCTTTGATTATGAGAAGATTAAGTTTTGGCTTTGGAAAAGTAGTAAAATTGTTTTGCTATTATGAACAAATATACTAGATTTGCACTCGCAATACCGAAGTAATTATGCTTTTAGATTGCAAAGGTTAATGGCCTATGGTGTAATGGTAACACAGCTGATTTTGGTTCAGTCGTTCTAGGTTCGAGTCCTAGTAGGCCAACAAAAAAATCCCTCTGATTTTCGGAGGGATTTTTTTTTGAAAAAAAATAGAATAAGTGTAAAACTTTGGATCAATCTCAAAACCTG
>CANROJ010000070.1 GCA_947632215.1 uncultured Flavobacterium sp.
ATAAGTGAGGTAACTAGCAGAATTTCTTATCCAAACTCTAACGCATTTTTTGAGTTAAAACTCAAAACCTATTAACGGGTAATTGTTTCTATATCTTTATTCTGCAAAACCTTAAAGTTTTGTAGCATAAAGCCCTGCGGGCTAACATCGGATCTAACCGAGTTAATTAACTCAAAACTTGTTTGAAGACTGCGCTGGGTAATATTGCTACTTCGAATAATAAACTGTCTAGCGTAGAGTCTACCTTTATGAGGATAAATCTGCATATTGATAACCACACTATCCACCACAATATTCTGTTGTATGTTCGCGGTAATAATACGGGTGTAGTAACCTTTTTCTAAAAGATCCTTATAGTAATTAAAACTACTGTGATCACTTAGGTTAAAAGCTCTATTCATATTGGATTCAATAGAAGCTTTTTGTGGAGAAAGGGTAAAGAATAACTCATGAAACCTACGAGCATGTTCCTTGGCTTCAATGGGCCTATTTAACTCGGCATCTTGAGACAAGGCTAGCATTAGTGACTTACCGTTATCTAAGACATAAATTTTCTGTCTTTGCTCGTTAGCAAATTCATAGCTCTTTCAGATAGTAATCCCAACTGTAAAGGCGCATAATATCATAAAGCTCATACAATACAAGCGAACCTTCTGGAAGCTTGTTTCAATATTATTTAATAATTTAAATTCCATGTTTTTAAAATTTTTAAAGTCAAAGGGAAAGTTTTCTCTCACTTTAGAACTGAATGCTGTGAAGACTTGCTTTCTTTTCTAAGTGAAGATCTTACTTACTACCCCTTTTTACCGGCCGATAAAACTGCTTTAGTTGCAAAGCCTGTCATAAAAGCCGATCGGTTTATATTCTGAGTAAAACGCTCTACCCCACTTGCCTGAATAATCCATCCACACACACTTGGAATAGTGAAATAGCCAATTATACCTATGATCATATAAATGATATAAATAGTAGAGGAGCCATCTCCTATATAATTGGGATCTTGTAATTCTTGTATTTGGTTCTCTAATAACAGTACCTGTATTCTAGAAAGAAGAGAAGAAAACAGATCTGCTACCGGAAGCCATAAATAGACGCTTATATAGCGCATTATCCACCAGGTTAGCGTAGATTCAAAACCGCTCCAAATAGATATTCCAAAGGAAAGAGGCCCCAGGATTGACAAGACAATAAGAAAGAATGTTCTAAGGGTATCTATCACTAAGGAGGCTCCCATAAAGAGTAATTCTAAGGACTCTCTAAATCCTTCTTTTATACTTTTTTGCATGTCGTACATACTACGCTCTAAATACATACCACTTATAGCGGCTAGATCAGAAAAGGACCATCCTAGTTCTTTGAGCTGTTTGTCAAACTCCTGGTCTGAAACTAAATAGGCAGTTTGAGGGTTTTTCAATAAAGACAGTCTCTCTAACTCGTCTTTGTTTTGTTGTAAAAGCTTCATATCAACCACTTGATGCTCTAGCATCAAGCTAGTTCCTTTTACAATAGGTGATAACACTCCGTTTATACCTCCTAGAACTAAACTTGGAAAAAAGGCTATACAAATGCCAATAGCAAAAGGACGCAATAAGGGAAATACCTCAATCGGCTGAGCATTAGCTAGTGCCTTTCATACCCTATAAGACACATAAAACAAAGCGCCAAGCCCTCCTATTACCTTAGCCACTGAGATCATATCTTGACACAAAGGCATCATATCGCTATATAACTGCGATAGAATCTGATGAAAATTACTTTTTTGCATAGCTACCAATATTTTTCGTTAAAGTTTCCATACAAAGCAAACACTTGTTTACTCTGTGATTTTTTAATACTGCGTATAACACTAACCGAAATATTCTTCTTTGTATAGTAATTCACTAAAGAGTGATACCTACGAACCTCGGAGTAAACCCTGTCCACAATATCGATTCTCTCTTTATCATTAAAAGAAAGACTAGTGGGACTTATAATCTGTTTAAGTTCCCTTAAGAGCTCTGTGCTCTCTTGTAACAATAAGGCATAGCCTGCGGCAATGGCTACAATTTCCATGGTAGTAAAATTTGGATCATTCATCATCTTGCCAAAGCTGGTGATATACATCTGGGTGATCTCACTAACTAAAAGCACTGTTTGTTGTACTTTCCTAGCATCTCTTACCAGATTATTTACCATTCGAAGTTTATCGTAATACTCCTTACCTTGATAATAGATTCGCTGTAGCTCCACAAAATTATGCATCACCCCTTGGGCCGTTGCACTAGTTTGGGCAATTTGATTGGTAGTGTTAATAATCCCCTGGGCAAAGTTACCCGGATCATATACTGTTCACTGTGCCCTTAAAGTATTACCTTGTAATACTAAGAACACAAAAAGCACCATAGATAATTTTATCTTTGTCTTCATCTTCTTAATTATTTAATGATTTATATTTTCTGTTTTTTAATTCAATTACTCACCTATAGCCAATATAGCCTACCTTAGTAATAGGACTACTTTTTTATTGGCCTTGTAAGACTTTAGAGTAGATAAGCAAAAGGATTTACTTTTTTTCACTTCTTTTGAGAATTGCATTTTGCAGATCACCTGCATTTTTTTTAAGCAATTGGTTAATCTCATGTTTCTCTTTATCCTCTGTGGTATAGGTGTAATACTCCCTTGGGCTAACCTCTGTTGCATATACTCCTCCATGGGTTGTGGAGAGTCCTATCCATACCTCTTTGTACTTTCGCGAGGTATCATTATCTAAATTAATAGAGAGTATTTGTGCTTTCTGCTTATCACTAAGACCAAGTAAGGACTGTATCTTATCAAAAGAGTTTACGTATTTTCTTTGGTCTAATAATATCTTACAGTCTGAGTTATTCAAAATGGCTTGTTTAACTACATCGGAGCTAATAATATCTTCAATCTCTTGGGTTACGATAATTGCCTCTCCAAAATACTTTCTAACGGTCTTAAACAAATACTGAATAAATCCCACCATTGCCTCTTTGGCAATCGCCTTCCAGGCCTCTTCAATTAAAATTACTTTTCTAACGCCTTTTAGCGTCTTTAACTTTCGCATGTATAATTCCATCAAAATAATGGTTACCACAGGAAAAAGAACTTCATGTTCTTTAATACTATCTATCTCAAATACCACAAAACGCTTGTGTAAAAGCTCTAAGTCCTCAGTGGCATTAAGTAAGAAATCAAATTCTCCTCCTTTATAATATGGCTTTAAAACCGTTAAAAGATTCTGTAAGTCAAAGTCCTTCTCTCTAATATTATTTTCTTGTAGAATACCTTTGAACTGATTTAACAAAAAATCATAAAAGCTATTAAAACCAGGGTTAACATCAAAGTTTTGTAAATGCTGCATATATCCATGGATAGCATTGGAGATGGCAACCTGCTCTGAGCGGGTTAAGCTATCTTGGGCTCTTTTCCATAGGGCAATAATTAAGGCGTTCAAGCTCTCTTTCTTAGCAAGATCATAGGTGTTACCTTCTAAGTAAAAAGGATTAAAAGAAAGTGGGTTCTCTGGGGTATAAGTGAAGTAAATACCATCTTCACCTCTTGTCTGGGTGTGGATAATACTACATAACCCTTGGTAGGAATCTCCGGTATCCAATAAAAGGATATGAGCTCCTTGCTTGTAATACTGACGAAGTAGATGATTGGTAAAGAAACTCTTTCCACTACCCGAGGGACCAAGAATAAACTTATTGCGATTAGCTATAATGCCTTGTTCTAGTGGTAGATCTGATATGTCTACATGCACAGGCTTACCACTTACCCTATCGCAAAGCTTGATGCCAAAGGCAGAAACAGAATCTCTATAATTAGTCTCTACTGCGAAAAAGCAAAGCGCTTGTTCTAAAAAAGTATAAAAGGTTTCTTCCTCTGGAAAATCTGCGCTATTACCAGGCATCCCTGCCCAGTAAAACAAAGGCGTATCCACCGTGTTGTATCTCACTGCGCAATTAAGCGAGGACATTGCCGTAGCGCATTTATGTCTAATATCTCTTTGCTCCTTGGGATCATCGGTCCAGCTCATCACATTAAAATGAGCCTTAATACTTCTTGTTTGCTCCAACTGAGCTATATCTAAGTAAATTTGGTTTGCTAAACTATTGTGAAGATTCTCGCTTCCGTAGCCCGATAAAGATTGTAAGTTCTTAGTGCTTTTTTCTAAGCGTTTTAAGTTCTCTGTGCTATCTCCTATAAATAAATACTGATTGTAGATATGGTTGCAGTCCAATAATAATCCCATTGGAGCTGCAAAGGATAAAAAGCATTCACTATTAGGAGTAGATAAGGCATTAAAAGCAGTACATACTTGAATTTGATTTGGAAGCTGATCCAAATGAGACAGACTATTGAACATTATTCTGTTATCTCCTAAAAGTAGTTGATTCGACTCAATACTTAGATCTTTCATTACCACCTTGTCTTTTGTTTCAAGGCTTAAGTACTGGGCTAAAATACCGTCTTTATCCTCTTGTCCTATTATTTGCTCTTTACTAAGAGGTAGCATCTGCATGATTGTGCTTTGGTTCATGATGCCCTTTACAAGTTCGACTGCTAGTAAAAACTGACGAATTAACTCTGGGTTTCTACTTTCACTAAATATTAAATTACCATTGCACAAAGACGAGAGTCCTGTTTTTGCTCTAATACGGTTTTTAGTGGTCTTGGTAATAAACAGATAGCATTTATGATCCAAGAAAGGTCTCTCATTGAAATGCTTTTCAAAACCAAAGCTTAAGAAATCGTGATCTGGATTATCAAAATCTCCCTTATAGGTATCCTTGGTGTACCAATCTTGTTTGTGTACAATACAATTATCAGGTAGATTCTGTAAAGCCCTAGTTCATAATGCGTGTAACTCTTGGTACTGTTCTTTACTTAAGGAAAAAATTTCAGGCATATCTAACTCAAAGCAAGCGGTTAAATCGCCTTGTTTAGAAACTATTAAGTTTCTATCTACGCGTAATAATGGAAACATGGTTTCAATATTACTTTTCTTTTTTTGATTCTTCATATTCTATTGGTTTATCAATTAGTTTATTGGCTAGTTTATCTATTGGTTGAATATACCGGTGTACTGTACCCCTACTTAAGATATAACTAGGCATTTTTGCTCTAGCGCGTAACTTTCCCAACCCGTGTACTCCATGCTTTTTATTTAAGCGCCAAAGCACATATAGGGCAACAAATACAGCTATAAAAAAGCCTATTAAAATACTCAAAGGATCTATCCCTAAAAAGTATGCCCCTAGGCCTATTAGCAAAGCATTAAACACATATAGGGCCACATAAATTACAAAAGGACCGGAAAAACCAGCAAATTGTAATGGATTACCTACTCTTTTATAAATCGGATATCTATGCATAATCTACTAATTAGAAGTTATAGAAAAAACGAGCGAAGTATAGTGGCGGACACGATCAAAAAGATACATGCACCAAACCAGCTTGCAGCTGTCTTACTAGTGTCGGGATCACCACTGGAGAACTTGTGATAAATCTTCACTCCTCCGATGAGTCCCACAACTGCTCCAATGGCGTAAATTAATTTAGAGGCCGGATCAAAGTAAGAGGTAATCATTTGAGTAGCCTCTGTTATACCGGCTAATCCATTTCCTTGTGCTAATAGACTATTAGACAAAAGAAGACTACTAAAAAGTAGAATTACAGAAAAATATGTTTTTGTTTTCAAATTATTAATTTTTTAAATTATTACCTTGTCAATTCACACTGCTTTAATGAGTAACACTAAAGACTAGTCTTTTTAAATAGGTCCTATAAAATGGGGTAAATAGGACCTATTAATGTTGTTTCCTGTTTTGGCAAAAAAGACTTCTTCTAGGCTATCTGCTTAGATCAAAGAGACGGCTTTTGCTCTTAAAAACTAAACCAGAATTATACCTTAAGAAGAAGATCAATCTTCTTCGGCCGTTTTAATTATTTTTTAGGGGTCCACATTTAAAGGTTAAACAAATGCTTTTTGATACATCTATCTTTGAAATAATACTGTGATACAGCTAGCAAATAAATGGGAAGGCTCTCCTGTCTTACTGCCAAGCATAAGCCTAGTATTATCTATTGGTTAAAAAGGAATAAGAAAAATTCCCTTTTACTATCTTTTATATTCTACAATCCTCTAGAGATCTAGACTAAGGGTAGAATTAATTCTTTAAAAAAAAGCTATGGAAGGAACTCATACAAAACAAAGTACAAGAAAACAAAGCTGCATCTTTTACATTTTACCCTTCCATAGCTCAGCAGAGAAACACTTGCTTTATAACTGGGTTTAATACTCTAGGTCATCTAAGGTTATCTCACGGACTTGAATTTTCATATTCTTATCCATAAAGACCATATATTCCCTTAAAATTCCTTTATTATCTCGTTTACTTACTTCGACATCAAACTTATTTCTAGTATCTAATAAGTGTCTAATATTATCTAGGGATAAGGTAATACCACCTACCTTTACGCTATTGTGCCACTTACAGTGTGGATTTATACATGCCACTTTGCTTTGGTCTACATACACACTGGAATACTTACATTTTGGACATCTATAGGCAAATAACTTATTGTAGATTGGCATCTTATTTATGCTAAAAACAATGTCCTTTAACAAACCTTTAAAATAGATATCCCACTGCTCTTTATTCCACTCATTGGCAAAATACTTGGATATATTAGCCTCGTATTCTTGTAAGAAATTTCTTCTAGCCAAAGGCGTGTCTTTCATCAACTGGGTTAGTATAATGGCATTATCGTTATAGAAGTAATTCCTGTTAATGCGAAGTAGATACTCTTGTCTCATTAAAAGATTCGCCACACTCTCGTTGGTTATATCTGGACCTGCTAATAAATCATGGCGAGCCCACTGATCACTTTCTTGATAAATCTTACGCAGTAACTCCACTATCATACCTCCTTTAAAAATTCCTTTCTTAAGGGGATCCCTCTCCATGAGCTCTACATTGACAACCTTTACCTTCTCATAAGGAACTAAATCCAAAGCATCATCCATAATATTATCTCCTTTGCAAAGTTTTAGATTGTCATTGATTTTTCTCCATCCAGGCTGCTCTATATAGGAAAGCTTACCGGTGAACTCCACCCCCTTAGAGATAGCTGTAACGTCTGTTAAACTTCGTTTACAGTCTTCACTAAGACTCTGGACAACTCTTTCAATTATCATATCTACTATCTTTATCTGGTTACCAGTTAGAAAATGCTGATACCTTGGGGTTATGAAAATACCTTCATGCTCTCGAGGTCCAATATCATCCACTAACCTATCGGTAATAGGTACTTGTTGGATATACCGGATATGACTTCTGTATTTTTTGTGTTTGCGGTGTACATCAAGTAAAGCAGGGAGCTGCTTCTGGGTCTGAGCTGTAATCCCTGTACCTGTTACCCTAGGAAAGGTTAAGTACCTTTTATGAAACAATGCCATTACTAAATGTACCGAATGCCAGGAATCTAGGTTATGATCTCTAGAAGCCTTGATTTGTAAGGTCTCTATATCAAAAAGCTTAGGCGGATTTTGAATGTGTTCTTTAGTGCGAATCTTGCTTATAGTGGCTATACCGCAATCCAGTATCTGGCTCATGGCTGCATTT
This sequence comes from uncultured Flavobacterium sp., assembly GCA_947632215.1. Lineage (GTDB taxonomy): Bacteria > Bacteroidota > Bacteroidia > Flavobacteriales > Flavobacteriaceae > Flavobacterium. The sequence goes on from CANROJ010000070.1 coordinate 7,635, forward strand.
GCTAACTCCTGGTTGGCAAAAACTTCCTTGGAAATTAACTCAAATCTACTTCCATCTTTTTCTAAGGTGAGCTTTAAGCGAAAAGTCTTAATGGTTATATTAAATCGGCAGTCTCTGTTATAGATATCCATGATTTTCATCAAAAGTGGTGTGGTTAACCTACCCACTATAAGCTTAGGATAACCTACTCTTCTTTGCAGAGCCGCTGTAGCATTCACTGAAATTAACCAATCGCACTGATAGCGAGTTTTTGCTTGAAAATAGGCGTCCTTATAATTATCGGCCGGTTCTAAATTTGCAAAACCTTCTAAGATTGTCTTGTGGGTTAAATCCGTCAGTCATACCCTGTAGATTGGTTTATCGCATTTTAAAAATCGCAGAATATCTCTAGCTAATAACTCTCCATCTTTGTTGGGCTCAGTAGCTAGGATTACCGAATCACACTCATTTTCTAATACATCGTGTAAAAATGCTAACTGGGTGGTACTCTGAGGACATCTAATCTTCATCGGATCATCCTTATAGTACTGTACTTGATAAGGTCCATAAGGAAACTTCTTTGGAATAAAAGGCAACTTAGTATTCGTTAATTTTCTATCTACATAATCTTGCACATCTGTGAGGCATACTAAGTTAGTTGTAGTTCAAGTCACTAGATAACCGTTACCTTTAAAATATCCGCTTTGCTTGGAAAAGGCCTTTAACACCAAGGCTATTACTCTTCCTGCATACCTGTTTGAGGCTATTACTAATTTCATATTTTTTGTATTTAGTTGATTAATATTATTTATTGTGTTCTTTGTTTTGGTATCATCCGCTGGCTAATTCACGCATTATAGACTAGGGAGATACTCTAGAGTATTGTCATAATCTTCTGCCTCTTCCTAAAGGGCAGCGTAGAAAGTTTAACACTTCACTTCACTCATAGTAAATTTTTCTTCCCACAACGTGATACTTTATTCTCCCTTGAGATCGGTATCTCTGAAGGGTGCGAGGACTAACCTCCAGTATCTTTAAGACAGTTTTAGTATCCAAATGTGATCTTCAAACAAATCTACCAGCAACACCTACCGAAGATTCTAACGCCCTATACATCTCTTGCTTAACTCTCTTAGATAACCTGCGGCCTCTTATGAGTTGTAATAACTTCTTATTCATGATCATTGTCTTTATGTTGGTTCGTATTTCCATTACAAAGGAAAGAAGAAGAAAATCATTTTAATGCCAAGTTTTGAAAATAAATAATTTTACACCCCTGACAGAACAAATTTTAACAATCTAAAAACCAATAAATTACAAATCAAAAAGAATAAAAATTACAAAAAACACTAAAACAACAAATCCCATAAGTAATAAGGGTTACAAGACCCAAAAACACTTAAAATACAACAAGGAAAAAGATGAAATAAAACACTATTTTCTAAAGAGAGAAAAACGTGAAAAAAAAATAAAAAAAATATTAAATATTTTCATTTTACAGCAAAATAAGCGAAACTAAAAAAATGCAATTTTACATTTTCCTAGGCAATACAAGGGTTACGAGAGTTTTCAAAAAACCGCAAAAATTTCCCAATAAAATGTTAAAATAAATTATTTTCACCTATTTTATTTTTCTAAACACTCATTTTGACTTTTTTTCCAAACCAGAAAGTAGTTTAAGCAAAAATTGGTGCTCAAAAAAGTAGCTATTACACCTTCCCGCACTACAAATAAATCCCTCTAGACTAGGAAAAAGAGAAAAAAAGCAGCTTAAAACATCAAAAAACACCTACTTGTTTGTTTACAAGGAAGGGTTTTATCAGTTTTTGAGTGAATAATAATCAAAAACAGGCCTAATTTCCCAGGATAAAAAATAGATTACCCCAAGTAATTACAACAGTATTATCTTATCTTGTAGTAAAAAACAAACTAGGTTAGTACTATTTTAATGTAAATTCTCTTACCTTAGTTAAAATTAAAGCAAACCAAACTATGTTAGAATTTTCCTCTACCAAAAACTATGTTGGAATACAATTTTGGGGTAGTCAACAAACTTTAGAAGTCCTTTATAATTGGATTTACAAATTCATTCTAGATAATGAATCGGGCATTGAGTCCCCATGGGAGAGTGAAACGATGATCCAAAATCCGCGTACAAAAATTATGAGCTCTTTTGCCTATGAAATAAGAAAAGCTATGCAAGGCAGTAGATTAGTAAAAGAAGTTACAATTCCCTATCTAGAAGAACAATCCTATGTCTTGGGTTCAGAAATCACCTTTGTTGAATATATATTTTTCATCAACACTATTAAGGCCAATATGCTATACAAACCTACAAGTAAAAAAGATATAGCTATTCTATTACTATTGGAAGATGGTTTTGAGAGAGTTTGTAAAGAAGTAGATTATAAAACTGGTATAGAGTTAAGTAGTTTACTTGACAACCAATTAGATGTACAATCCCCGTATATCTTTCATATGATGTGTGAAGCTCAATTAGAGTTTTTAAAAATGGGAGGAGGTAAAAGAGCTTTTAAAACAATCCCTGCTTTAGTAAGCATAGCTGAAGCTTTTACTCAAAAGCACTCCCATTATGTAAAGACAATAGAAAAAACCCTAAAAAGACTTAATTGTACAATTGATGAAATTGCCGTAAATGATGAAGGTTTTGATTACGAAGCAGTTAAATGGTAGGTAAAAGATGTAGTATAATACTGTGTTTCCCCTATTAGATTCCCGATAATATTAAATAAAAATATATCAAAAAAGCAAGGCTAGATCCTCTAATTGTAGAGCATCTAGCCTTGCTTTTTTTATTACTTATCCTGATAGCGTTCATTTTATAACAAGAAAGTTATATAAGGAAATTATTCTATAAGAATATA
>CANROJ010000071.1 GCA_947632215.1 uncultured Flavobacterium sp.
CGGCTGCATATTTGTTAATAATTTAAGTTTTAGTTCACTACTGTCCGATAAAAGTTTAATGTATAAAAAAAGGGTTCAGCATGCTGAACCCTAATGTTTTATCGTATTTTTATATCGCTAAAACAAAAAATCCGATGAGTAAAAGTAAGCATTTCTCGACAAAATCTGTGTTTTCACAACTAATTTATTTAATAGACCCGAAGATTATCCGCGATTCTGCTCTAGAATCTAAGTCGAATCGCTATACCAAGAAATTTACTTCTAAAGACCACTTAATAAGCATGTTATTTTGTTGCTTTGCTAAGTGTAACTCACTAAGAGAGGTCTCTGGAGCCATGTTAGGGCTATCCGGAAAGACCCAAAACTTCTATTTAAATCACATTCCTAAAAGGAGCACTCTATCGGATGCTAACAAAAATAGAAGTGTTGAATTCTTCGCTCATATTTACAACAAACTCTTAATCAGGTATGGTAATGAGTTATCGGACAGCCGAATTAAAGAAGTTTTAGGTAAAGAGGTTAAATTAGTAGATAGTACCACAATTAGTCTGTTTAAAAACATACTATCTTGTGTAGGTAGAAAGCCAAAAGATGGTAAAAGCAAAGGAGGGATTAAAGTTCATTCCATTATTAATGCGGATGAAAGAGTTCCAAGCTTCGTTTGGTTTACAGAAGCTAAAACACATGATCATAGGTTTTTAGATAGGCTGAAACTAGGTGAAGATTACATCTACGTATTTGATAAAGGGTATAATGATTATAACGCTTTTAAGAAGTTTACAGAGTCTCAAACTAGCTTTGTTACTAGAATAAAGGATAATGCTCGTTATGACACAGTAGCTATAAACAGCCTAGAACCTTCTATTCATAGTGGTGTTTTAGAAGATTCTATTATACAAATTGGCAAGGATAAGTCCTTAACTTTAAGAAAGGTAAGGTTCTACGATAGAGAAAATAAAAAGGAATTTGAATTCATCACCAACTTGTTTGATTTGCGTCCAGATTTTATAGCCGCCTTGTATAAAACTAGATGGCAAATCGAACTTGTTTTCAAACAATTGAAGCAAAACTTTCCTTTAAAATACTTTCTGGGAGATAATGAGAATGCAATTAAAATACAGATATACTGTACTTTGATTGTAAATTTATTATTTATGGTCATTAAGAAGAACTTAAAGCGAAACTGGGCTTTTTCCAATTTAGTGAGCTTCTGTAAAATCCACTTGTTCAATCACATTCATCTAATGAACTTCCTGGAGAACCCAGAAAAAGATTGGATTATAGACAAACAAGTAGAACATCAATTATGTCTTTTTTGACGCTTAGTTTTGAAAAAGAGTAAAAGTAAAATTACAACAAGCTAATAATTAACTTGTTGTAATTTCGTATGCTTGGTTTTTAGGTTTTATCGGACAATAATAATTTAATTAGATTGAATCTAAATAAAAACTAGATAAGTTTTATGTACAATAAGTCTATAAAAAAAACAAAACGATTCTAAACTTGAGCTTAGAATCGTTTTGATTTTTTATGCATATAAGGTGTACCTATATTATATTTTTTATATTATTTTTCTAGATAAAAATCTTTTGTAAGGAACTTATATCTATCTGTATATTGGTGTCTTTCGATTTCAATAATTAAATCATCTAAAGGAATTTTGTCTATTCTTTGTCTAGAGAAGGCAAGTAAACTTCTCTTTATTGGAGCGTCTTGATGACCTTTTACTCTTGTGACTTTAAATGGGTAAATTTCAAATTCTGCAGCCAATCTAATAATTGTATCTTCTTCTTTATACGGAACAATTACGCTAAATACTCCACTTGGCGATAAAAAATATTCTACAGCTTCTATCAATAAATCAAAAGGCATAGAACTTTGAAACCTAGCTTGATCTCTTGATTTGCTTTCTGTTAAATAGTCTTCACTATAAAAAGGAGGGTTAGATATAATTAAATCGTATTCTAAATCCATTTCGTTGGCGAAATCCTCTAAGGAAGCATGATAACAAAATAATCGATCAGCCCAAGGGCTTTCTTCAAAATTCTCCACAGCTTGAGGATGTGCATTATCATCGATTTCTACGGCATCGATTTGCTCTGCGTTAGTACGTTGAGCCATCATTAAAGCTAATAAACCAGTTCCAGCACCAATGTCTAAAATTGTAGATGGCTGATTATCTATAGGAGTCCATGCCCCTAGTAGTACTCCATCAGTACCTACTTTCATAGCGCATTTATCCTGTTTAATACGGAATTCTTTGAACTCAAACATACGTTCTTAAGTAGATTTATTTACCTAAATATAGATCCAATAATCCAGCAGGTGTATTCAAGATTAACTTTTTATTTTCTCTATCTAGCTTTTCAATAAATGGATCAATCATTGGAACTAGAATTTCAGTTCCTTCTTTGTCAATAACAAACAATGCTTGACTTGCACTATCGTTAATATGATCAAGTATACCAATATACCCCTGGTGTACATCTTCTACTTGAAAACCTATTACTTCATGGAAATAAAATTTATTTCCATCCAGTTTTGGTAACATGTTTAAAGGTAGGTATAAGTGGGAACCAATTAAACTCTCTGCATCCTCTTCTGAGTTACAGTCTTCAAATTTAATTCTTAGGAAATCATTTTTATGCAAAAAAGCGCTTTGTATAAAAAAAGGAATCAGTTGTTCGTCGAATTCAACGAAAACTGATTCCAAGTTTTGATATAACTCGGGTTCATCGGTGTCCAAATAGGCCAATAATTCCCCTTTAAAGCTAAATTTTTTTGCGATTTTGCCTAAATAGAAACAGTCTTTTTTATGCATATCGCTAGAAAATTATGCTTCAGTTTCTTCATTAGCTTCTTCGCTAGCAGGAGCTTCAACTGGAGCAGCTTTTGCCTCAGCAATAGCAGCAGCACGTTTTTCGCTTACAACTTTTTCAGCAGCTAATCTCTTAGCTTTTTCAGCAGCTTTAGAAGAAGTTAAACCTTCTTTCTTAGCGTTTACTTTATTAGCTTTTTCCTCTAACCAAGCAGTGAATTTAGCATCTGCTTGTTCTTGAGTAAGAGCACCTTTTCTAACTCCACCTTGTAAGTGATGTTTTAATAAAGCACCTTGAGTCGAAAGAACTGTTTTAGCAGTATCTGTAGGCTGAGCTCCATTGAATAACCATTTAACAGCTGAATCAACATTTAAGTCAACAGTTGCAGGGTTAGTGTTAGGATTGTAAGTTCCGATTTTTTCTAAGAATTTACCATCTCTTGTAGCTCTAGCATCAGCAGCTACTACCCAGTAAAAAGGTTTTCCTTTTTTACCGTGTCTTTGTAATCTAATCTTTACAGACATAATATTAATTTGTTTAGAGGTACCCGACCTCTGGTTAAAAAATTTGAGCAAAGTTACCTAATTTTTTTAATACTGTAGTTAAAATATATAAAAAAAATATTGTTTTAAGTAATTGTTTAGCAAGGTTATAGGTTTCTATAAAGTGTTGAATATGTAATCAGTAATGCTTAAGTTGAAGCTATAGTAGGCTAGTTGATAGTTTAGGACAGGTGATTTTACTGTTTTTAAAAGTTAAAATTATATTAAAGAAATCTTTTTTAGGTGTGTTAAATACTTTATTTTTGTTTTTGATGTTATTATAGTATATTAAGTATAGTATGAAGAATATTTTAGCAATATTAGCGACGTGTATTTTGCTTCTTTCTTGTCAGAACGAGGTAGAAACTAGTGATCCGGGGATGCATGCCTTGACTAATAATGAGGAGTATCAAGGTGCCTTTAAGTTTGAGAATTGGCGTCCGGAGTTTATTTATGCTACTTTAGCTAATGAGCAAGTTTTGCAGTTAAGAGGCGAGACCGATACTACTCGATTCACTATTAGAGTGCCTTATAGAGTTGACCCAGAACAAGACAATGTGATTGTTTTAGGGGCTGTGATAAATGAGCAAGTAAATGAGCAAGGAGAGATGGAAGCTAACGAGCTTAAACCTAGTAATGCTGATGCGGCTTACGCTATTTACACTCTAAGGGATAAGTTTGATAGGTCCCTAGTTGCCCGTTATACTACTCATGAGCCTGATGCATTAAATAACTATGGAAGAGTAGTTATTTATAGTGCAGAGAAACAAACTCCAGGAAGTATAAGTGGTGAGTTTTTTGTGAATCTAGACATTGACCCCAATAGTAATAGTGAATATGCTAATGATAAACAAAAGGAACGTTTTGAAAAGTTGGCCAAGAAAAAAGAATTTACTAAAGGTTTTTATTTTCAAATCCCTCTATATGCTGCACAATAGCAGTGAGATACTGATTTAGACTTAAAGGACTTTGATTAGTTGTAATAGATGTGAGAGCAAAAAATGTCTCTAAGTTTTACTTAGAGACATTTTTTGTATAGTTGTTTAATGTAAATTATTAAGGGTAACTTAATGATTTATTATAAACAATAGAAATAGGAAAACATCTATGAATATAGACGAATGCTTTTTGGAGTTGTTTGATTTTTTAAGCTAGTCTTTTTTTATATCTTTGTATACACTTATTGAAGACCTTTTTTGGTCATAAACTTCTTAAAATCAGGTATGTATTTAATTTTTGATACGGAAACAACTGGGCTTCCAAAGACTTGGTCTGCCCCAATTACAGACACAGATAATTGGCCTCGTTGTGTACAAATTGCTTGGCAATTACATGATGAAATGGGTAATGTATTAGAGCATCAAGATTATCTTATCCAACCACAGGGATATGATATTCCTTATGATGCAGAGAGAATACATGGTATTTCTACTGATCTAGCTATGCAGCAAGGAGTAGAATTAGCAACGGTTTTGGAGAAGTTCAATATTGCGTTATCAAAAGCGAAGTTTATTGTTGGGCAAAATTTAGGTTTTGACGTTAATATTATGGGGTGTGAATTTCACCGTTTACAAATTCCCTCCCAAATGGCGCAAATGCCAGTCTTGGATACATGTACGGAAGTAACAGCAGAATTATTAAAGTTACCTGGAGGTAGAGGGGGAAAATTTAAGCTTCCAACTTTAACTGAGTTACATCACTACTTGTTTGGCGTTGGCTTTAATGAAGCTCACAATGCAACGGCCGATGTCGAGGCAACAACTCGTTGTTTCTTAGAGCTTTTACGTCGTGGAGTCTATACGGCTCAGGATTTATTGAGTGATAATAATTATATTAATTTATTTAGAGAATCAAATCCCACACCGTTTGCTCCTATTGGATTAAATCATATAAATCTAAAGAAGGCTTCTTTAGAAATTGCTAAAAAATTAGCCAAAAGACAAGGTGCAAGTCAAGTTGAAATTACTGATCATGATAAAGAGCTTTTTCAACAAGCAAGGTTTGCACATTTACATACTCATACACAGTTCTCTATTCTACAAAGTACTATTGCCATAGGTAAATTAGTTGCAAAGACGGCGGAGTTAAATCTTTCTGCTGTTGCAATGACGGATCATGGAAATATGATGGGGTCTTTTTTGTTTGTTAAAGCTGTTAGTGATTACAATAAGTCTTTAACAGGCATTAATCAAACTAGAGAGGAGCAGAATTTGGATCCAATTCAGCCTTTGACGCCAATTGTAGGTTGTGAGTTTTTTGTTTGTGAAGATCATTTAAATAAAAAGAAAAAAGATAATGGCTATCAAGTAGTTTTATTGGCAAAAAATAAGAATGGCTATCATAATTTAGCAAAAATGGCTTCTATAGCCTATACAGAAGGTTTTTATTATGTACCTCGAATTGATAAAAAGATAATTTCTGCTTATAAAGAAGACATTATGGTCTTAAGTGGGAATTTGTATGGAGAAGTACCGGGGAAAATTCTAAATATAGGAGAGAGGCAAGCTGAGGAAGCCCTTCTATGGTGGAAGCAAGAATTTGGAGATGATTTTTATATCGAGATTATGAGACATAATCAAGAAGATGAAAATCGCGTTAACCAAATATTAGTACCAATGGCTAGAAGAAATAATGTCAAATTGGTGGCTACTAATAATGCATATTATCTAGAAAAAAAAGATGCTAATGCTCACGATATTTTGCTATGCGTAAAAGATGGTGAGAAACAAGCTACTCCTATAGGCCACGGTAGAGGTTATAGGTATGGTTTACCAAACCAAGAGTACTATTATAAGTCAGAACAAGAGATGAAGCAACTCTTTGAAGACTTGCCTGATGCAATATATAATATTCAGGAAATTGTAGATAAAGTTGAACCATTTGTTTTACATAGAGACGTATTATTACCCAAGTTCGATATTCCTGAAGAATTTCAAGATCCTAGTGATCTCCTTGGTGATGGAGCTAGTAAAAAGGGTGAAAATAATTATTTAAGGTATTTAACTTATCAGGGCGCTAAAAAGCGTTATGATGAAATAACTCCAGAAATTAGTGAGCGGCTAGATTTTGAATTAGCTACTATTGAGAGAACTGGATATCCTGGGTATTTTTTGATTGTGCAAGATTTTATCGCCGCAGCTCGGGAAATGGGTGTTTCAGTTGGTCCAGGTCGTGGTTCAGCCGCAGGTTCTGCTGTTGCTTACTGTTTAGGAATTACAAATTTAGATCCAATTGCTTACGATTTGCTTTTTGAAAGGTTTTTGAATCCTGATCGTGTATCTATGCCTGATATTGATATTGATTTCGATGACGAGGGGAGAAGTAAAGTAATGGACTATGTTATTAATAAATATGGATCTAATCAGGTAGCTCAAATTATTACTTATGGTAAGATGGCTACAAAGTCTGCTATTCGAGATACTGCAAGGGTATTGGATTTACCTTTATTTGAAGCAGACCGTATAGCAAAGCTAATCCCTGCTATGATGCCTTCTAAGTGGAATCTACAAAGGTTTCTAAGTGAAGAAGAAAGTACTATAAAAGCAGTATTACGTCAAGAAGATTTCGATAAAATTAAAGAGTTGATTGCTTTAGCTAATGATAATTCATTAGCAGCAGAAACTATTCAACAGGCTAAGATTTTAGAGGGGTCAATGAGAAATACTGGAATTCATGCCTGTGGAGTTATTATAACTCCTGATGATATTACCAAGTTTGTTCCAGTTACTTTAGCTAAAGATTCTGAACTATATGTAACCCAATTTGATAACTCTGTTGCCGAAAGCGCAGGTTTGTTAAAAATGGATTTCTTAGGCTTGAAAACTCTTACTCTGATTAAGGATACTATTCAATTGATTAAATATCGAACTGGTATTGAGATTGACCCGGATTTAATTCCAATAGACGATCAAAAAACGTATGAGCTTTTCCAAAGGGGTGAAACCATTGGAGTATTCCAATATGAATCTCCTGGTATGCAGAAGCATATGAGAGACTTAAAACCTACAGTTTTTGGTGATTTAATAGCCATGAATGCTCTATACCGACCAGGACCCATTGAGTATATTCCTTCATTTATTAATCGAAAAAATGGAAATGAACCTATTGTTTATGACTTAGATGCTTGTGAGGAGTACTTAAAAGAAACCTATGGTATTACAGTATATCAGGAGCAAGTAATGCTTTTGTCACAAAAATTGGCTGATTTTACCAAAGGTGAAGCGGACGTTTTACGTAAAGCGATGGGTAAAAAGCAAAAAGATGTTCTTGATAAGATGAAGCCAAAGTTTTTGGAGCAGGCTTCTAGTAAAGGACATGATACAGTTGTATTGGAAAAAATTTGGAAGGACTGGGAAGCATTTGCTTCATATGCTTTTAATAAATCGCATTCTACATGTTATGCGTGGATTGCCTATCAGACAGCTTATTTAAAAGCTCATTATCCTGCTGAGTATATGGCTGCGGTATTATCAAATAATATGAATGATATTAAGCAGGTTACTTTCTTTATGGAAGAATGTAAGCGAATGGGACTTCACGTACTAGGTCCAGATGTAAATGAGTCTTTTTACAAGTTTACGGTAAACGATAATTACGCTATTCGATTCGGAATGGGTGCAATTAAAGGGGTGGGACAAGGAGCAGTTCATACTATTGTTGAAAATAGAAAGAATGGTGACTATAGTTCTATTTTTGACCTAGCTAAACGTATTGACTTGCGTGCCGCAAATAAGAAAGCTTTTGAAAATCTAGCTTTAGCTGGTGGTTTTGATTGTTTTGTAGGATCTCACAGGGCGCAATACTTCCATAGTGAAATAGTAGATGGACCTGCGTTTTTTGAAAAAGCTATTCGTTTTGGAGCTAAAAGTCAGGAAAATGATAATTCCTCTCAATTTAGTTTGTTTGGCAACACGGAAGAGGTTGCTATCCCGGAACCAATATTGCCAATTTGCCCAGAATGGTCAACAATGGAAAAATTAGCAAAAGAAAAGGAAGTAGTAGGAATTTATATTTCAGGACATCCTTTAGATGATTTTAAATTTGAAATGAAATACTTTTGTAATGCTAAAGTAGAACAGATGGCGGATTTAGTTCCTATGACAGGACGTAACGTTAGTTTTGCCGGTATGATTAGTGATGTACAATTTAGAACATCTGCAAAAGGTAAAGACTGGGCAGTGTTTACTTTAGAAGGATATGATGAAGGTTTTGAGTTCCGTATGTTTAATGAGGAGTTTTTGAAATTTCGTCATTTCTTGTTGCAAAATACTTTTGTGCATATTAAAGTAAATGTAAAAGAAGGATGGATTAGAAAAGATACAGGTGAGAGAAGTGAACCTAGACTTCAGTTTTTAGAAATGAAGCTTTTGCATGAAGTTATTCCAAATCTATCTAAAAATTTACAAATTCGAATGAATATTAAAGAGATAGATACTGATCTTATTTCTGAATTAAAGCAGATACTCGATAAGTATCAAGGAGAGAAAACTGTAGGATTTGAGGTGGTTGAGATTGAAAAGATTACTATACCTGTAGAGCAACACTCTTCTTTTAAGTTTGATCAAGAGCAACATGATGATCTCTTAGACCAGCAAGAGATTTCTTTAGCTGCGTTACCTATTGTAAAAGAAGAGCTTAAAGTAATTAATAAAATAGAGTTTTTTAGTAGAAACTCAAGGGTTGATATTACTTCTGATCTATTAGAAGAGTTAGAATCATTGCAAGTAGAATTCAAAGTGAATTAGTTCTTCTGATAGCCTTATAGCTAAAATTAATTTAAAGAGAACAAGAAAGTTTAAATTATTTACTAGATTTGTCTATATAACAAAAAACTTATTTAAGATGGCATTAGAAATAACAGATGCTACTTTCGAGGAAGTAGTATTAAAATCAGAGAAGCCAGTTGTGGTTGACTTTTGGGCAGTATGGTGTGGACCTTGTAAAATGTTAGGGCCAGTAATTGAAGAATTAGGAGTTGAATACGATGGTAAAGCAATAGTTGGGAAAGTTGATGTAGACGCTAACCAAGAGTTTGCAGCCAAGTTTGGTATTCGTAATATTCCAACTGTATTAATTTTCCAAAATGGAGAAGTAGTAGGACGTCAAGTAGGTGTTGCTCCAAAGCAAACTTATGCTGATGCAATTGATGCCTTATTATAGTATTGAATTTCTCTAGATAGATTTAGATTATTTGGGATACTAAAAAACACAAAAAGAGTTTGCTCTTTTATATAAAAAATCTTCGTTTATCGAAGATTTTTTTTTCTAATAATTCTGCCTTACTGTATTTGCACGATAGATGTTAAAAAATATTTTTTATTTTTAAGTATTGTATTTCGTTGAAATTCAGAGTCCTTTAAAAAAAAGCAAAATATTCTTTATTTTTTTTCTCAACAGGATTTGGAAGTGATGAAAATCGTTGTATATTTGCACCGCATTACAGCAATGAAAACGAAGGTTTGGTAGTTCAGTTGGTTAGAATACATGCCTGTCACGCATGGGGTCGCGGGTTCGAGTCCCGTCCAGACCGCCACTAGAGAAGTAAGCATCTCTACAATTTTAAGAGATGCTTATGGATCTAAATTTTAGGAAAAGCTTTAAATGAATAAAGTTTGATTTCTTAAAAAAAAGTTTATCTTTGCCCAGAGTAATGATTTTTATTTAAAACTGGTTTGGTAGTTCAGTTGGTTAGAATACATGCCTGTCACGCATGGGGTCGCGGGTTCGAGTCCCGTCCAGACCGCCAGAGAAAAAAGAAGCCTCTCACAAGTTGAGAGGCTTTTTTTGCCCTGTAATATCCACGTGAATTACAGTTATAATATTGAAAAGTAGTTGTGTTGTTAAGTGCGTTAAGCACTATGGTTTAGTAGTTAAACCAATGAAAAGCTTTCCTAGTGCTGGAGAGCTTTTATTTATCTGGTTTGGTAGTTCAGTTGGTTAGAATACATGCC
>CANROJ010000072.1 GCA_947632215.1 uncultured Flavobacterium sp.
ATCATCAAGAAATCAAAGAAATAACACTTTAAAGTATTGCGTTGACATATAGGTTCTATTCCCTCTTTCTCCGCGAACTTTTTAAAAGCTACCTTTTTCGGTAGCTTTTTTTTGTATATACTGTCTCGTCCTAAAATAGGTTTAATCAAAATTGGATATCCCGGATCAATCTCAAAACCTGTGGTTATGCAAATAATGGATCAAGCGCAAAACTTGGGGACTAAGCAAAAAGTTTGGTTAATCTGAACAAGAAAAATTCTCTGTCTCTAACGCCTCTATACATCATTCTAAAGTACTTTATTTTGGAGTTGAAAGATTCTGCCGAAGCATTAGTGCTTCGATTATTAAAGTAATTTAGTATGTCGGAATAATGTTGGGTGAAGGTCTTTACAACCACTTGAAATTGTTTTAATCCTGTTTTTTCTTCACTATTAACTTCACTAAACCAGCGATGTCTAATGTTATTTATGTAAGATCATCTCGTAAAGTCTCAGATAACTCGAAAATATACCGGATTACTTTATCAAATTTAGTCCCTTGTACAGTAGCTACTTAGGTATCTTTTTCACATCTACTAGTTTTGGAAGTTTTACTATAACTTTTGCTTTCAACATACAAAAAGTAAGCAAATATGTTCATACTTGTATTATGATTAGTCAATTTGAGAAATATAAAGGAATACACCCAGGTATTGTACTTGATAGAGAATTAAAAAAACGTTCTATCAAACAACGTCCTTTTGCTTTGTCATTAGAGGAACATCCACAAACGTTTAACGCTATTACCAAAGGTAAAAGAGGAATTAGTGCTGCATTGGTACTAAAGATTGAACGAAAACTTGGATTGGACGAAGGTACTTTAGTGATATTACAAGCATATTATAAAATCAAAAAAACTAAAGAAAGTCAAAGTACTCCTAATCTGAATATTTTGAATAAAGCTTTATTTTGGGATACCGATATTCAATAAATAGATTGGGAACGACAATACAGAGCTGTCATTCAACGTGTTTTTGAACGAGGAAATGAAGTTGATAAAAAATAAATAGTTCGTTTTTATGCTACTAAAAAAATAGAACAGGCTTTACAGGATTCTTATACTAGAAGCCCATATACCATATACAGATTCAATTGAGCATTCCAGCAAACATGGACTAGTGATTAACTAATCTGCAAAAGTTAAACTAAACTATGGGATACAGTCCAAAAATATGCCCCAAAAAGTGTAAATACTTTTTGGGGCATATATATTATAAGTTCTGTTTATTCTACGCAGTATCGTGTATATTTTCTAAAGCATACTACTAAAGGCTCATGCTATAATAGAAAAGAGATAAAACAGCCCAAAGAGAAGCTAATTTTGTGATAAGCAAAGTCAGAGCGTCTACCCTACCTTTAATTACCTATTTAAAGAAATCAGCCACAATCCTCTATTTTGCAAAACTTTATCTGTGTTAAGAGAAGTCCAAAAAGACCATTGAATACAAATTCATCCCAACAAAAGATAAACTTTCACTCTATCTCCTTGCATGATTTATTGACTCCATAGACTAAAACAGTAACTTTATTTTACTAATTTACATGGCAGTATACCCACCATCAATTGCATAATATCCCGCATTGATAAAAGAAGCATTGTCAGAACTTAAAAACAACACTAATTTAGCTACTTCCTTAGGATCTCCCAATCTTCCAATAGGATGTTTAGCAACTAAGGAATTTTTAGTATCAGCATCTAAGGAATTAAGTAAAGGAGTATCGATATAACCTGGCCCAACAGCATTTATACGAATATTTTTATCGGCATACTCTGAACCAGCTGTTCTAGTAAGACCTAACACACCATGCTTGGTTGCAGCGTAAGCAACACTGCCTAGCACTCCGGTAATACTGTGAATGGATCCCATATTAACAATGGCTCCACCTCCGTTATTAAGCATTTGCTCAATAGCATATTTACATCCATAAAATACCCCATTTAAGTTTATATCAACAATTGTCTTCCAACCTTCTAAACTCAAATCTGCAGTAAAATTATGTTCTCCTCCTATTCCAGCATTATTACAAGCAATATCTAATCGGCCATATTTTTCAACGGTTTTCTCCACCAAGTTAGCAACCTGTTTTGGATCAGAAGTATCGGCTTTTACAAAAAAAGCATCTCCACCTAAATCGGTAATTTCTTTAACTACCTCTTGGGCGTGAACTGCGTTAATATCAGAAACTACCACTTTTGCCCCTTGCTGAGCATAAAGAAGAGCTATTTCTTTTCCAATCCCTGATCCAGCCCCGGTTACAAAGGCTACTTTGTCTGCTAATATTCCCATTATTATAAAATTTAAAAAATTAATTAAAAAATTAAGTACTCTACTTTATTTCTGCTTTAGTATTCTAACTTTTTGATATTTTAAACTCTTCACTAGTCAAACTTATTTTACAATAGCCAACTAGACTCAATTTTTATACAACGAGTTAAATATGTGCCTTAAAAAAGCTTATACTCTATTGAGTATCAAGATACGAATTACTTTATTGTTACTAGTTATAATAAACTTAAAACTTGTTAATTCTAAGAATAATTTATCTTTTAAAAAACACTTCTTTCTACTAATAAATTCTAATCCTTATAAAAAAGAGTAAATAAATGGGATTTATAAAACATTTTAGATGTATTTACAGAAACCTCATCCTCTTTTTTTATTGATTATTAACTTAATTTTATTTAAGTTTACTTAAATAAAACACAACCAATGCTTAATTTTATTTAATGAAAGCTAAACTACCAACACATTGTCCCAGTTGTCAAAACCTACTAATGGTATCTGAATTAACCTGTCAAAGTTGCCAGACCACGGTGCAAGGAAAATATCCTTTACCTATATTTTTAAAATTATCACAAAAGGAACAAGAGTTTATCTTACAGTTTTTCTTAAACAGCGGATCTTTAAAAGAAATGGCGGCACAACTAGCTATAAGCTATCCCACAGTTCGCAACCAATTAGATGACATAATAGAGCGCATTAAACAACTTAATACACAATCCCATGAATAATTTACTACAAGTATTAAAGAATCCTTTTTCCCTTATATCAGAGAAAAAGCTTCTCCTTATAGCTTTAATTTCAATGTTTGTAGGGGTCTTCTTATGCTATTTTTTGCAAATACAAATGCAAATACTACGAATTAACCCTACTAAGGCACCTACCTTTTTACAGGCATTATTAACTAATTGCATCATAGTATTTTCCCTTACAATAGGACTTTATGGACTAGGAAAATTCATAAATAAAAAAACCCGTTTAATAGATATCTTTAATGCAGTAACAATAGCACTTATCCCGGCTTACATTTCTCTTTTTCAAAACTTAAATGGCTTTTTAACCATAGAGACTAATAAAATTCAAAGCGCCATAAAACAAGGTACTATAACTAGCTTATCCACACCATTTGTATTTATAATAGTAACATTGATTGGATTGTTTTTTTTTATATACTATATCTACTTACTCTTTACAGGTTTTAAAACAGCTACCAATGCAAAAAAAGCTTGGCATTATGTACTGTTCTTTACCTTATTGATACTAATTGATTTTCTAACCAGTGGTTTAATTAATTCACTATACTAACAATCTTGCATTGTCCATTTATAAGAAGTATTAGCTAAAGAGCAAAAACCTGAATATTGTAACGATTTTAGATAGAATTAAATAAACTATATTTTAAAACCTTACTCATAATGAAAAAAATCATCTTGCTTCTATCCCTATTTTTTGCCATAGGCTCTACTGCACAAATCAAAGGAACCTGGCATGGAAATATTCAAATACCCAATCAAAACCTACCATTTGTTATACATATTACCAAAGATCAAAACAAGTGGAAAGCTACCGCTGAGAGTCCTTCGCAATCAAATGCAACTTTTGACATACAAAGTATAGCTTTAAACAACGATACTTTAATACTAGCTGATTCCAAACTATCTATTAATTATCGTGGTGTTGTAAAGAACTCTGAGCAAATAAAGGGAGTCTTTACCCAACATGGAATGTCTTTCAAATTAAACCTAGACAAAGGGCCTTATAAAGCCAATCGTGTCCAACAGCCCAAAGAGCCATATAACTATATATCCCAAAATATTACATTTTTCAATGAAAAAGACTCCATAACATTGGCAGGAACATTAACCCTTCCCAATGAACAAGGTAAATTTCCAGCTGTGGTCTTAGTTAGTGGTAGTGGTCCACAAAATAGAGACTCACAAATTTTCGATCATCAACCTTTCTTAGTTATCGCAGACCATTTAACTAAAAATGGGTATGCAGTCTTAAGATACGATGACCGTGGTGTGGCACAATCTGAAGGAGATTTTGCTAGTGCGAGCGTATTTGATTTTGCAAGTGATACCAAGGCTGCAATTAAATTTTTACAGCAAAATAAGCAAATAGACCATTCAAAAATAGGAGTCCTTGGACATAGCGAAGGTGGTCAAGTAGCCCAAATTATAGCTTCTAGGGATCCAGAAATTGATTTTATAATTCTTCTGGCAAGTCCAGCAATAAAGGGAAGTGAACTTCTCTCTATCCAAAAAGAAGCTCTATTAAGAGCTAATAATGTTCCTAAGGAACAAATTGCTAAAGACTTACAGTTAAATCTAGATATTTACGATATAGTATTAAATAACAAGGATCAAAGCACAAGAGAACTATACATTACAGAGCTACTAGAGAATCATTTCAAAGGAGCTTTGAATCCAACGCAGTTAAAAGCACAAGTCAAAAGCATTAGTTCACAGTGGATGTATGAAATGCTTAATTTTAATCCTTCAGATTATCTTAGAGAAATAAATTGTAAAGTCTTAGCATTAAACGGTACAAAAGACCTACAAGTTACAAGTATTGAAAACTTACAAGGAATTGCCACAGGATTGGCACATAATAAAAACACACATATTAAATCTTACCAAGGACTAAATCATCTATTCCAAAAAGCTGACAAAGGAACTATAGCTGAATATCAACAAATTACAACTACAATCGAACCAGTGGTTTTAGAGGATATTACTTTATGGTTAAACAACTGTGTAAAATAAGCTATAAAGCGAAGATCTTTTAATGTCTTTACTTTATAAGAAAATAAAGTAATAATATTTCTTATTTATAATTATCCTAAATAAAATTAATAAATACTATATATTTGTAGCCATTGAAAAAACACAAATCAAAATGAATAAATTATCTCAATTTCTTTTAATTAATTTATTACTTCTTTTAAATTCTCTCTCAACAATGGCTCAAGAGCAAATCATCATTGGTCATAAGGCAAGCATCGATTCGGCAATAATGAATGATACAAGAGAATTCTGGGTATCACTTCCTAAGGATTATGATCCAAATAGATCATACCCTGTATGCTATTTTTTTGATGGCGAATCAAACTTCGAAAGTGTAGTGGCCCAAACCAGAAGGTTATCCAACGGATTGTATGCAAACCTACCCCAAATGATATTGGTTGGAATTATTCCCAAAGACCGTACAAATGAATTAACACCATCAAACGATCAAAGTATAGTACATTATAATACAAGTGGAGGCTATGATAAGTTTCTTGATTTTATACAAAATGAACTAAAACCTTACATCAACCAAAAGTACAGCACCGATGAGTTTGAAATATTAATAGGTCACTTCTTTGGGGGACTAGCAGCAATGCACACATGGACTCATTCTCCTGAAGCATTTGATGTATATTTAGTTATTGATCCAAGTATGTGGTGGGATAATGAGAAACTTCTTAGAGAAATAGAATCTAAGAAAGATTTTAATACCCAAAAATCTAAAATTCTTTTTATAGCTAAAGCCAATGACGCTGGTTCAACAAAAGAGCATCATTCTGCAATTAGAAAAACAGATACAATTCTCAAGCAAATCTATCAAGATAATAGTGATCGCTACAGATTTAATTTCTACCAGCACGAAGATCACGGGTCTGTATTTGTACCAAGTCAATATGATGGTTTAAGATATATTTATGATGGTTTTCAACTTCCGGTTAAACAAATTTTAAAGGATCCTAATTTACTTATGGAGCACTATGAGAATTTTTCAAAAAAAATAGGCTATCAAATACGTCCTACACCTGCTGCACTCGATAAATTTATAGAAGTTTCACAAGCGCGTGGATTAGATAGCCACCAGGAGTTTATAAAAATCAAACAATCTTTAGAAAACTAAAAAAATATAAACTTAATACACTTTGATACAATTGTGTTATAAGATAAAACCCACTAACACAATAGTATACAATAAAATATAATCAGGACTTAGTAAGCCTTTAGTTTTATTAAGTACTAAGTAGTTTTACACAAGTAGTTTACTTCTAGAAACATCAACAAAAAAAGCCTTTTGCTAAGTTTAGTAAAAGGCTTTTTTATTGATTTTAAGTATTTTTTTTCAAGTGTAACATAAGCGCACAAACAAAAACTAAAGCTATTGTTCCATAGCTGTTTGAATCATCTGCTTGTGTAATCTAATATACTCATCATTATTAATTTTCTGGGCAATTTCCAGTCCTTCTTTAGCTGTTTGTCCAGCACCTAGGTTATCACCCATTTTCAATTGAATCTTAGCCTTCCATAGTTTAACCCAAGGAGCATCAGTCATTTGTTTATCGGCTTGGTTTATCCAATCCAAAGCAGTTGCTAAATCCTTATCATTGGTATAATAATACTGTGCTGCTTGAAAATAAGGTTTATTATCGCTTTGCATGGCCTCTTGGATACTCTCCATGACACGCTGATCAATAGATGTGGTTAACTCTACACTTACTAGAGTATTTTCCCAAGAGAGTTGTAAATCTGCAGTAGTATCATAAACGTTAGCAAACTCAATGCTAAAAGTCTCCACCTTATCCTCTAGGGTAACAGGTTTAACTTCTACGCGTAAGACATCATTGTCTTGATTATAGGTATAAGATCCCCACTGTGAAGTTACTTTGTTAAATATTATTGTCCACTTGTCCTTCTGTGGTATAGTAAATAAGGCATACTGGCCCGAAGGTAAATCTTTACCCTGTACTTTAACATCATCACTAAATGTAATTACAGTTGCCGAGTTAGCCCCAGTGCGCCATACCTTACCAAAAGGCTCTAGTTCACCAAATACCACGCGATTCTTAAGGTTAGGTCTAGAGTACTTTACAGTAATTTCACCTAGTCCAAAATCTTGTATAACTGTTTGAGATGTACTTGGCTGAGGCATTTTTATACTCTGAGCCTGTATACTACCACTAAAAGCAGCTAGTACAAAAAGAGCTAAAATAATTTTAATTCTTCGCATTTGTTCGTAATTAATATATTTATAAATATTTATTTTTGAACCCTAATTTTTCATATAAATATTTTGCTGGATTATCATTCTCTACATGTAGAGCAATGTTGCCTGTTGTGTCTTCAATAATTTTAGACATTATTAATTTACCAATACCTTTTCCTCTATGATTTTTGTTTGTCGCAATGTAAACTAAAATATTTTCGGGAATATAACCAGATACTCCTGTCTCGTTTATGACTGAAATTCCCATGATTTCAGAATCTTCTAAAAATTTCAATTATAAACCCAGAAGTTGATCTTTCTCTCAGTTCATTAAATACATACTTAAACATTTGCTTATATCCTCTTTAGTATCTCCGTACTCATCTAAATTTTCATGTAAAAAATTAATAATATTTTTAATTTTTAAATCAGAAGGCTTGTTTGTTTCATCCCATTTTATCACTTGCATCATGTTTGAATTTTAATATTAATTCTTTCAATTTACAATTATCTTGATAATAATAAAAAAATAGTCGTAATTACCTTTTTTTATGAGATATGTTTAATAAATATCAAGTTCTGTTTGTACATTTCTAATATTTGAAATATGGTGTAAATGATATTTTTATCTTTTTGTAGATCTTAATAATATAAAGCCCAAAATACCAGCTATTAAAGATGAACATAAGACAGCCAACTTTGCTTCTTCTACGAAAGTAGAATCTGAAAATGATAGATTAGAAATAAAAATAGACATAGTAAAACCAATTCCTGCAAGTAAACCAATTCCAATAATATGTTTGAAATTACTTCCTTCAGGTAGTTGTCCGATCTTAAATTTTGAACAAATAAAAGCACTCAGTACAATTCCAATTGGTTTTCCAAATATTAGTCCCATACCAATTCCTAAGCCTAAAGGAGATGTAAGACCTTGAATCATTTCATTTTCAATTGTAATATTGGTGTTTGCAAAGGCAAAAATCGGTATGATTAAGAAATTAACAGGTTTTACTAAGGCGTGTTCTAATCTTTCTAAAGGTGATTCAATTGCAGTATCATTTGTAGGGATAGTCATTGCAACTAATACACCAGCTATTGTTGCGTGAATTCCGGAATGATGAATAAAATACCATATAAAGATTCCTGGTATTAAGTATAGATAAGGGTTTTTTACTTGAAAACGATTCATAAAAATCAAGATTATTAAACCAATTCCTGAATAACCAAGATAGGTTAAATCTATTCCAGATGAATAAAATATAGCAATGACTAGTATAGCTATTAGATCGTCAACAATGGCTAATGCTGCTAAAAATATTTTTAAACTTATTGGAATTCGTTTATCTAACAGTGAAATCACAGCTAAAGCAAAAGCTATATCTGTGGCCATAGGAATTCCCCAGCCGCTCGCACTTGCTTCACCACTATTAAAAAAAACGTAAACTAAAGCAGGTACAATAGCGCCCCCAATGGCTGCAAGTATTGGTACTATTGCCTTTTTAGGTGAAGACAATTCCCCTTCAACAATTTCTCTTTTTATTTCTAAACCGACTAGAAGAAAAAAAACAGCCATTAATCCATCATTAATCCACATAGATGTACTATAGTTTAAATGCAGATAATCGTTTTCAATTCCAAATTTATAATCTAAAATGTTTTGTAAAATTTCTGATAAGGATGTGTTGGCAATAATTAAAGAGAGAATTACACATAAAAAGAGTAATAAACCTCCAAAGTTACTTGATTTTACAAATTCTTTAAATACTTTTAGATTGATAGATTGAATCATGGTTTTAATTTAAAATTATAATATTAAGCTGCAATTAGCGCGATTAAATAATCAATTTACGAAACTATAAAAAAAAAATGGTTATGATAATACTCTTCAGAATATTACCAGACAACCTCACGACTAAAAACTTATGAATGGTCAATTTATTAACGAAAGTCATAAATTTAAACTCGTCTACTGATTTTTGTTGTCTGTATGCATAATCTTTTTTAATTTCTTCTTTTATTTTATCTTCAGTTATAAAAGGTTCCAAACAGTTTTTACACGCAGTACTGTTATCTGTGAAAATTCCACATTTTAAACATTTTCTTGTAATCATAGCATTCAAGAATTAAAAATAAAATTAAACCTAAGAAATAAGCAATAAAATCAAAAAAATCAAATGTATATCTTGTATACCAAAATGGAAATATAATCTCAAAAACGAAACCATAGTATAACCAAATAACTAGCATGTATCTAATATTGTCAACTAAATTAATGTTTTACCCCCTATTAACCTAGAGTATTTTTGTTTTTTAAAAGTGTAATGTTTTAAGCTGCTTTTTTAGAGCTTGAAATCAGAT
>CANROJ010000073.1 GCA_947632215.1 uncultured Flavobacterium sp.
TGATCATAAATATTAAGTATAAAATACAACAAAGTATTTTAAAGATATATTATGGTGTACCTTTTTTCCCAGTTGCCTTAGATATAAATAACATCCAGACTATTAAGAAAACTAAAAGTCTTTTGGCTTCTCCAGCTGCTTCAATTACCCAGAGAATAGAAATTGATTATGGCAGTTATCAGTCTATTGTTATATCACCAAAAAACAGCCATGAATTTGTGAAGGATCTTTTAAAAATCAATCCTTCTATTAAAACCAATGTTATTTAAAGCTTCAAAAAAATCCTTACCTATAAGCTACACATGGACTAAGAATAACTTGGCTTTAAAACATGTGCAACTTATCAGTATAAGAGCATTTTATTATATCTCATCTAAAATTAAGCGTTTTATCTCTGTCTCTTGTATAAAGGGTAGCTCCCAAAGATCGATGAAATCTAAAACCATCTGTCTTGCTCTTTGC
Source organism: uncultured Flavobacterium sp. (assembly GCA_947632215.1). GTDB lineage: Bacteria > Bacteroidota > Bacteroidia > Flavobacteriales > Flavobacteriaceae > Flavobacterium. The sequence continues at coordinate 463 of CANROJ010000073.1, forward strand.
TCAATACTTTGCTTATCCCACTGGGTATAATCCAAGAGCTCTATTTCCATTTTACTTACTCTTTGGTTATTGTTTATGGTCTTTTTAATATTTTGCTGTAGATCTGTAAAACTACTAGGGGAGTGTTTGTGATAGGTTAAAAACATATTGCCTATGCTAAAGCAATATCTATCTCGATTGGCCTTTTGCATGCTATTTAAATCCTTATAGGTAGCTCTTTGCTCAAAGTACTCTTCCTTAGGATAGATTAGAGCCACTTTAGGCTCAGCATTACCCATAAAGCCACCTTTTTGAGCCTCTAAGGCCTTAAGGAAATATTCCAAACCTGCCCATGAATTAAACCTAGATCCCTTTTGTATGTGTTTTATCACATCTCTGTATCTAAAGTGACTCACTCTTTGGTAGAGTAACATATCCAGGAGATATTCATTATTATGTGCTCTTGCCCTTTTATAGTAGAAATTAATATCTCTAAAACTATCCTCTAGATTTAAATTAGAGTTATTACCCTGTAATAAATAACACATAATATTGTGTCTTTCCATGGCCCAAAGTAATTTTTCTAATCTCTCTAGGGTTTGTTGTAGCTCTAGAGCACTTAAATCGTGATCTTTACTTGGCAAATCACGCATAAAAATAGCTAGAACAAGAAAAAGCATAAACTTACCGTAACCCTTTGGAAAGTTATTTAAACGGGATAAAGAATCTTGCATCTTTACCGAATAAACAAAATTAAACTCCGAGTCCTTATCTACCCAATAAGGGTGATTGATAAAATACCAAAGTACCACTGCTTTTTGCATCGCATCTAGCCATTGGGTTAAGGCAGTGTACTCAATGTAATCCTGTTGAGCCACTTGGGGTGTATCCTCTAATTGAAAGTCAAAGCTGAACAATCTTTTTTGATAGGTTTTAAAATCTGTTGAAACCATCGAACTATTGGAAAAGTACAACAGCCAAAAAGCCTTTAAAAACGCATCGTCATCTAAAGGATATTCTGGGTGTCTTCCTAGCCACTTATAGACCTGTAGCCAAGCTTGATTAACTTTCTTACGGCTTCTTTGCACAATACCTGAGCCTGTTAACTCCTTAGAAACTATATAAAGCACTCTGTTTTTTAGTCTCTCTAAACTAGATAGCTGTTTGCCTCTAAAGTTAAGGGTTTCAAAAACCATGGAAACATCAATCTTCCTGGTGCTAGACTCACTAAGGTTCAAGATAGAGAATAATAGCTGATTGGTAATCTTATGTATCCAATATTGCAACTCTTGTGTTCCGAAATCTTCTATCTTGTTGTGAAAAAACTCTTTTGCAGTAGATAAATTATGGGTATAGAGAGTTTCTACCTCCTCTTGCTCATAGTCCTTGTTGTGAAATATTTCTCTTATCAGATAATTATGGGAAGGAACATCCACATGATAGCCAAACAAATAATATGGTCTACCTTGATCATAAAGAGTTAGATACTCCTGTATTAAATCCTGTTTTTGCCTTGATGGCTCTAGGCGGAAGATTAATTGAGAAAGCAGAATTAAAATAGTGGTTAATCGCTGTTGTCCATCGACAATATTGAATCCTTCGAAAGGCTCTTGTCCAATGTACAACTTGCCAGAGCGAACAGTGAATCCCTCTTTTTTAATACTTTGAAAATCTAAATCATTAAATGCAGTAAGAGTTAAGATTCCAGTAAAGTGATAATCCTTATCTCGGTGATGGGTGTTTTTTAAGTCTAACCACAATTCCTCTAACTCCTTTTTAGTCCAAGAGTACCCTCTTTGGTAGTCTGGTATTCTAAACACTCTATGGTGTAACACTTCTTTGAAGCAGATAATATGCATGGTTATGGTACTTTATAAAAACATAGGCAAAATTACACATTTAAACCCAATGTGAAGCTAAATCAAAAAAGTCTGTGAACCCGAATGACTTCACAGACTTAACTACAAAAATAAAAAAGAATCCACCAAAGGATTTCAACTATAAAACTAATTTGATAGTCATCACTCTTTGCTTTTAAGCATAAAGCAAAAGACTATTTTAAATGTCTTAATATTAACTTAATACCTAAGTGCTAAAATAAAGCATATTCCAATAACTACAATCCACCAGAGAAACAATTATTGAATATTTTAAAATTTAACAAGGGTTAAGCTTTAACTATTATCAAAAAACTATACAGATTATTATCAATACCTTATTTTTATCTTAAATAAAACTTAAAGCAATAAACTTAGATATCCCTGTAATCACGCAGTAGTACTATCCTAAAGAAGATTTTGCAAAAAACACTATGAAAAACTCCTTCTGCTTGTAACACTGGGGTTTTAAAGAAAACAGACAGCTTAATATATTTCAAAATAAAATAAAATATTTTCCTCAATTCCCTTAAACCAGCTATAATTATGCATTTAACCTAGCCCTATATTTGAGTGGTCTTGCATCATATCTTCTTAATTATAGCTCTATTTACACAGAAGTAGCAATTATATAAAACTTAGTAAAAAAGCAAAAATCAAATGCTTTAGTATCCCAGTAAACACTAGGGGGCTTGATAAAAGTATTATAGTTAGAAAAGTATCTCTACTAATTTGCAGAGCAAAAACAAAACAATAAAAGCTATTGTGTGAAGAATTGGGTTTATCGTTATGCGCTTTTATGTATTTCACACAGTGGTAATATAAGACCAAGTAAATCAGTGCTACTACCTCAGATAAAAACAAGAATATAGAGGTTTATCCACCAAAGAACTTGGTGTAAGGGCAACAAATTGCCAAAAAAAAGTAGAGCATAACAAATGCCCAATAGATTATTAAAAGCAAGTAACCAAGGCATTTGATAAAAGCCCCCTGGAACTCTTTTGAAGTATAGCCTCAGAATTTAAGCCTAACAAACAAAATATTTAGTCAAGTACACTTACCTAGAGTTTAAACTACCCTGGTCCCACTAAAACAGGACATTTAATCCCTAAGTAGCATATTTAAAACAGTAAGAGCAGCAGATAAAGGAATACAAAAGTCAAAGAAAGTAATTTTCTGCGCCTGCTTTCTCTTTCTAAAAATAAGCCAAACGCCCCCTATTAAAATACCTACTCCAACGAGTATCATTATAATTCTATAGTAATTAATATTATCCATCTTAAAAGATTTAAAAAAACAGTTGTCCAATTAAAGTGTACTCTAATCCAAGAGAACCTATGAGCACTCAATAACTACACTACCCATAGATTCTCTAAGATATTTAGAAATCTTCCCTTTGGAAAGACTCTGAAGTAAAGTCCTTTAGAAAAGTAATAAGTCCCTTAGCATTAGTGGTACTAAATAAATGAAACTTACCTAAGTTCACATGTACAACCACTTCATTGTCTTGGGCTTGCTTTGCTCTACATTTTAGGGTTTGATTCTCTACAACCACACTAATCTTTGGTCCATTGACTTGAAGTAAACATTGGCTTAAACCAACCGCTAAGTCTTTTGCAGAGTTTTGATCTAAAAGTAAGGTTCTATTGTTTTGGCTAATTTCTAGTTCTTGATTCAGATCAGAAAAATCAAACACTTGTTTTGCTCTCATAGATTTTATAGGATATTAAATAATAATATTATTGTTACATTAAGTAGATATACCTCAGAAATCAGCAATAAATATACAAGCTAAACGCCTTATTACAAAAGCTTTGCTTTACCATTACAAAATACCTAAAAAGCACTCCACTAAAGCTTGCAAGTTAGCCAAAAAAAAGGAGCTACCCCTTAAAGATAGCCCCTTAAAAAAGATGAATTTTAAATATTTTTATTATTGTCGAAAGCTCTAGCATCAATGAGCTTAAAGTAAGGATCCACCCCTACTGAGCTTGGTTTGTCTTTAACAATAATACTTAGCTCATTGTAGATCTCTTCTACTTTATGTTTTTGTAAATACACAGGTTTCACTTGCTCTGTTAGCTCATCAGCACTATTGGTAAATATTCCTATCTCCACATAATCTTGCAATGGTAAGGAATAAATTTCTTTACCATTCTCACCTCTGTAAGACAAACTATCTAAGGAATTATCCGAGAATAGCTTTTTACCCTTATCACCACTTCTAAATTTACTGATCACATAAGATAAATCTACCTTGTAAGTACCATCCTCTAACTGGGTTACAGTGGCCTTATCGATATAGTTATCATACAAGGTAATACTGTGGAACATATCCTTTATTAGGTATTGTAATGAATCAGGGGTAACCCCTTGTATCTTGTCTACTAACTCTGTGCTAACGGTAAAGGGAGCATCTTGAAAAGCCACTTGTTTTACGTAGTCTTTCAATACACTGTTAAGTACATCTTCCCCAAGATAATCGCTTAAAGAGTAAAATACTAAAGAACCTTTATTGTAATGTAAATACTGCTGATTCTCATTGTACATTAATGGCTGTTCTTTTTTTCGCTCGTTTCGTCTACCTGAAAGATAACCATTTAAAGCATCTTTTAAGAATCTCTGCATCTGACTAGCTCCATAACGTTTTTCTAAGACCTTTAAAGCAGAATACTCCGATAAGCTCTCCGAGAGCATAGTAGCTCCCTGAACGTTTGCTCCAATGACTTGGTGGGCCCACCACTGATGGGCTACTTCGTGAGAAGTTACCGAATAAGGATAATCGACAGCATTTGGTTTAGACTCATCTACAGCAGCCACAAATCCTATCCCTTCGGAAAAAGGAATAGTGTTTGCAAAAGACTGAGCAAATGTTCCATGGTTAATCGGGAATTCCACAATACGTACTTGCTTATGCTGATATGGTCCAAATTCCTGGCTAAAATACTCTAAAGATGCCTTTGTAGAGGCCATCATTCGCTCTAAGTTATATGGATGTTCCAGGTGATAATAAATCTCTAAATTAACCCCGTTCCAAGAGTCTTTTTTAACCGAGTATCTTCCTGAGTTAAATGCATAGAAATTAAGCATTTTCTGATCCATTTTATAGTGGAAGTAATTACGACCATCTTGCTCCCATTGGTTTTGTAAATATCCAGGAGCGATGGCAATCTGATCTAAAGAAGTGCTTACTACTGCTTGAAAGTCAATCCAATCTGCATCTTGACTAATATAGGTATTCTTGCGGGCCAAGGAGTCGGTTTGTAATGCCATTAAATCCTTAGGTGCTAAATCGTATTTCTGTCTGACTTTATCATCGCTTAACTCTTTGTTGGATTTATATCCAAAACTTGGAAATAAGCCATTATTCATAAAAGTCCCGTTGTCCAGTACAAGATCTGTCTTTCTAAGGAAGGTATTAGCCATATTTTTAGTAACAAATTCAAAACTAAGGGAATCTCCGCTTTTCAAAGGTTCTTGTAAATAATACATACTAAAGCCATGAACGCTATCGGTCCATACTCTTTTTGCTCCTTGTAAATCAATGGTATTATCCAAAGTGGTAATAAAAGAAACCAATAGAGAATCTATACTTTGGGAGTCCTTATTAAGTAAAGTATAACGTCCTTTGGCTACAAAGTCATTATCGCTTGGAAACAAGTCCACCTGCATATCCACATCAACAATACGCGGCTGTACTAAATTGGAGTACTTCTTATACTTGTTCTCATACTCTACGCTCATTAATTCTCGATCTTTTGCCGAATAATAAGTATTTAAAACCGTGTTTTCGTAATACAGGTATCCTCCAAGACTTAGAAATCCTAATAAGCAAAGCACCATAAAACTAAGCAAAGCCCCATTAGCTTGTTTTTTAGCGTAATAGAATCTATCTTTTATACTTCTTCTAGCACCTCTTTTGTAAAACAGGATACAAAGACTAGAGAGAAATCCCACAAATAACATCCAGTATAAAGCATAGGTATAGTACAAAGGTAGTCCAGTTCCATACCCGTTCATATCTGAATAAGTAGGAGTTGGTAGATCATTGATATAAAATATCCTTTGTTCCAATCCAATAGATTCAATTGCGGACCAGCCCATAAAGATGACTAGTAATACAAAGAATCCTATGATATAATTTTTAAACAAAGTTTGCACAAACAGTGCTATCCCTGCCCAAATGATATAATATATTAAAACAATACCAAAGAAGTGTTGGAAGTATAATCCCAACTCAAACACATAATACCCTTGAGAGATTTGAATACCTAAATTAGCTAGAAGAACCACTATTTGTAGGACTACCTGTAAAGCGATTAGGGCTAAAAACTTAGACCAGAAAAACACCCAGTTAGGTACTGGAGTAGAATCTACCAGTAGATTCATCCCCGATAGGCTACCTCTACTTGTTAGAAGACCTGCCGATAGAAAGGTAATAATGCAAATAAGTAAAGTAAATATACTACTTGGGATTTCTATCATTTGTCTGGTAATAGGATAAGTTGGGGTACCATAGATCATCATAGAAAAGTTCGAGGTTAGAATCATCAATAAGATTCCAATCCCAACTAAGATCATAAAGACTTTATTCTTAGCTAAAAAACTAAAGTCAACTTTTGTTAAATAGAAGATCTTTTTAAAGTATTCTTTGGTTGAATAATCATAAGACACTTTAGGTAAGTTAATAGAAAACACCCCAGGAAAGTTATCCTTTACAATACTTTTTCCTTTAACTGTTCTACCAATATTTAAAGTAACACCTGTTTGAGAAAAGTTAAACAATCTTGCTAGAATACAGATAAAGACTACTGTTATAGCTAACCAGAACAAACGATTAAAAACAAACCATTTCTCCAGGGGTAAATCTAAAGTATTAACCTGGTCTACCGACCAATGCGAAGAATAATAACGCATGCCTTGCATACCTGTAGGGTCGATTAAAGCGGCTAATTCACGGTATTCTACATCGGAGGCTAAAGTACCTACCAAACCTTGTATGATCAACAAAATAAGCACTCCCACAAAACCAACATAAATGCTTCTAGATAGGGTAACTAAGGACAATACAAAAGCTCCTACAAACAGTAAATTAGGTATTACAATTAGAAGATAAATCTGCAAGTAACTCCATAGGTAATTTACCCCAAGAAGGTTCTCTTTTGCCCATGGTAAGATGGTAGCTAAATAAATTCCCACACCAAGAGCTAGGGTGATAATAATTAGAATACAGATACCGGCTAAGAACTTACCAAGTAAGTACTGCCATTTAGTTAGAGGATAACTATACAAAATGCTTTGCATTTGGTATTTGTAATCCCTATAGATACTCATCCCAACAATAGAGGGAATTAAGAAGTATAAAAAGGTATTTAAAGAAGAGAACAATCCTGCTAATTGAGTTGGAGAGTTTAAATAAGTCACTCCACTAGTGGTACTTGAGGCTCCATCAAAGAAACCTACGTTAGCTCCCATGATAAAGAGTCCCATTAAGAAGAATAGTGCTAAATACACATAAAACTCCCAGTTTTTAAACCACCTTCTAATCTCAAAGTTAAAAATAGTTGTAAACATAGGATTAGGAATTTTTAAGTGCTACAAAATATACATCCTCTAAATTAGGTTTAACACTACTGAATCCCTTTCCATGTAAATCCTGGGTATCAAACACGCGAATACTCAACTCATTATCCTGGTTATACTTACCAGATAAAACATTATACTGTTGATAGTTTTCTAATTCATCTCGCTGAATTGTTTTTTGCCATATAGTCCCCTGTAGTTTTGCCTCAGCTTGTTTAGGTGTGCTTTTCTCTAAGAACTTACCACCATTTAAAATAGCTAATTCATGACATAGCTCGTTTACATCCTCTACTATATGGGTGGAGAATAGCACAATATTATTGTTACCTACTTCTCTTAAAACATTTAAAAAACGATGGCGTTCCGAAGGATCTAAACCAGCCGTTGGCTCATCGACTATAATTAACTTGGGATCGTTTAAAAGCAATTGGGCAATACCAAAACGCTGCTTCATTCCACCAGAATATCCGCTAACACTTTTATTGCGTACTTCGTATAAATTAGTTATCTGTAAAACATCCTTAACCATCTGATTTCGTTGTCCTGCATGATTAAGGCCTTTTAATCTAGCTAGATATTGTAGTAAGTCTACCGCTGACATATTTGGGTATACACCAAAGTCTTGTGGAAGGTAACCAAGTTTCTTACGAAATTCATTTTGATTTTCTAATACATCAATTCCATCGAAGAAAATTTTCCCACTATCTGGTTTTTGCAAAGTTGCAATAGTTCGCATAAGAGAAGACTTCCCAGCGCCATTGGGACCTAATAAACCAAACATCCCTGGTCCTATTTCGATAGATAAGTTATCTAGAGCTTTAACTCCGTTGCTATATGTTTTACTTAAATTTTCTATAATTAATCCCATACTAGTGTCTTGTGTTTCTACCATTAGTAGACAAAAGACATAGTTTGTTACATAAAAAATCAAAAAAATAAATAAAGACTTAAATATTCCTCTCTAGAGTGTCTTTAAAAATAGTTATTATCCATGGGAATAGATCCTTGTATTTTACTTATATAATTATTTTTATTTATCTCTATAGTATTTATTATACAGTAGATACTCTGTTATGGGTACAACCAGAATACTTAATATTGTAAATGTTACAAATATTATATCTACTATTTTTGACGCAGGTATCTCAATTAAAAAAAGAACAAAATAAATAAGAAAAGAAACTAAAATACTAATTCCAAATAAGCTATTTGCGGTCTTATTTGCATAATTCCATGTTTGATTATTTTTCATTGATCTCTTTGTTTTATATCCGTAAAAACTTATTTTTTTTGGCGTATATTTTATATTTATAACCCATAAAATAGTCATCAATATTAAAAAAAGAATGGAACTCATTATTTTTTTTTGTTTTAAAATTTATGTTC
>CANROJ010000074.1 GCA_947632215.1 uncultured Flavobacterium sp.
CGAATTTGTGTAAAAAATTAGGGCTGCCTCAATGAGACAGCCCCTTTATTTGTTTTGTAGTAATAAAAGACAGATTTTGACCTTATTATCTTAGTTGTGTTTTTTGTAAAAAGCTAAGGTCTGGGGTAAATAAGTATCGTACCCTTGGAGTTTTTTATTGATCAATAATTCTATTTTTTTACTGTTATAAATAGATTTACCTTGTGTGCTTAGTGACATATCCTTTGTGAAGCTTCTCTTAGAATTTGTTAAAATACAGTATAGATAATCCATAATGTATGCAGTGGTACAAAGAAGTTTATTGGCTTTTATTTTAGCTGTTTTTTTACCTCGTAATCCAAGGGATATACTGTCTATAAGATTCTTGTAAGTTATATTGTCAGACACTAAAATGTATCGTTGGTTCTGTATTTGAGATTCCATCAAAAACAGCATGCTTGTAACTACTTGGTCAATTCCTATAATCCCTGTAGAGCCTTGTGTATAGAATGGAAATCCTTTATTTACTCTATCGATCATTTCCTTTAAAGTACCATAGTTATATCCTGGACCAAATATAATTCCAGGGTTTACGATAACTACATTTAATCCCTCTTGTGAGGCTCTCCAGACTTCCATTTCAGCACCATACTTAGATATCGAATAATAACTTCTTACTGCATCGGGATTCCATGGAGTTTGTTCTGTTATGGCCATATTTACATCTGTTTGTTGTCCCAGAGTTGCTATAGAGCTAACATGACAGAATTTTTCAATTTTGGAATCGATAGCTAGGTTGACCATATTTGCTGTACCTTGTATATTTACTTTGTGCATTTTTTCTTGATCCTTAGGATCGAAGGAAACCAGCGCTGCACAATGGTATACTTGAGTTATATTTTGATAGGCATCCTCTAAAGTGCAAATATCTGTTATATCGGCTTGAATCCACTGAATTTGTTCAAATAATTCAAGTTGGTTATAGTATTTAAATACAGATTGTGTTTTTTTAATATTTACCTGATTTCTATATATTGCACGTACTTGTTGACCTTTTCGTAATAACTCAAGAGTAAGATGGGCGCCAAGTAGACCAGTTGCACCAGTAATTAATATCATAAATAAAAGAAATTATATAAAATACGTTTATCCTTATTAAGATATGTAAAGTACCAATTTTTTTTTCAATTATACTTTACAAGATTCTATATTATATCAAATTTAGTATTCCTGAGCTAAAATAATTTCAATTGCTAGGGTTTTAGGTTATATTTGCTAAAATTTATTTAAATGAAAAATTTTATTGAAGAAGTGACTTGGAGAGGGATGCTCCACGACGTTATGCCAGGCACTGAAGAACATTTGTTGCAAGAGATGCGTATGGCATATGTGGGGATTGACCCAACTGCTGACTCATTGCATATTGGACATTTAGTAAGTGTAATGCTTTTAAAACATTTTCAGTTAGCAGGTCATAAACCTTATGCTCTAATAGGAGGGGCTACTGGAATGGTAGGTGATCCTTCTGGAAAATCTAATGAGAGAAATTTATTGGATGCAGAAACTTTGCAACACAACCAAGATGCTATAAAGGAGCAATTGAGTCGTTTCTTAGATTTTACTTCTGGAGCACAAAATGCTGCGGTGTTAGTAAATAATTACGACTGGATGAAAGATTTTTCTTTTTTAGATTTTATTCGTGATGTAGGTAAACATATTACTGTAAATTACATGATGGCTAAAGATTCTGTAAAGAAACGCTTAAATGGTGAATATCAAGAGGGAATGTCTTTCACAGAATTTTGTTATCAGTTGCTTCAAGGATATGATTTCCTTCACTTATACAAGTCTAAAGGTTTAACCCTACAAATGGGTGGGTCTGATCAATGGGGAAACATAACTACTGGGACTGAACTTATTCGTCGAATCAGTTCAGGTAAAGCTTATGCTTTAACTTGTCCTTTAATTACAAAAGCAGACGGTACCAAATTTGGGAAGACTGAAGGCGGAAATATTTGGCTTTCTGCCCAGTATACTTCTCCATATAAATTCTATCAATATTGGGTTAACGTATCGGATGATGATGCACAGCGATTCATAAAGATTTTTACTTTTCTCTCTAAGCAAGAAATAGAAGAGTTAACTCTTGAACATCAGCAAGCACCCCATTTGCGTGTGTTACAAAAACGTTTAGCTAATGAGATTACTATTATGGTACATGGTCAAACGCAATTAGAAAACGCAATTAAGGCATCTAATATTTTATTTGGAAACTCTAGTTCACAAGATTTAAAAGAACTTGATGCAACTACTTTTTTAGAAGTTTTTGAAGGAGTTCCACAAGCGGTAATCTCAAAAGAGGATATAGCACAGGGAATAAATATTGTGGATGTGTTGGCATCTAAAAGTAATTTCTTACCATCCAATGGAGAGGCTAGAAGATCATTACAAGCTAATTCTATCTCTGTTAATAGAGAAAAAGTAGATGAGCAATATATTGTAGGACAAAGTGATTTGATAAATGATCAGTTTGTTTTATTACAAAAAGGCAAGAAGAACTATTTTATAATTCAAGTGAAATAAAATTGTGTTTTCCTGCATAAATAAATTCAATAAAAGCTATTAGTCTATGTATTAATAGCTTTTTTATTTGTATAAATATACCATATCTATGGTATGTCAAGCTTGGTTTATGTCTGTATCTTTGTAAAGTTTTTAAGAAGAGAAAAGATGTTTTTTTCGATTGTTTAGAATCACTAAAATATCCTTTGACTAAAATTTTTAATAATCTGCTTTAAGTGAGCAGGTAACAAATAAGATTAATATGTATACAACGACTAATTTAAATTCTATGTCCTTTGTTGTTATTGTTGGAACTTCTGTGTTTAGCAATACCGCGTGTTGTTGTAGGTAATACTTATTTAGTTTCTTTTAAAAAGCTTTAATAGCTTTCAAATTCAATCCAAATCAATTTTATAACCCTTTATTAAGTGCTAGTTTTACTAGTGCGCAGCTGTATTTATGCAAAGAATTTTATTTTTTTTATTAACGTTATTTAGTCTCACAAATGTATTGGGACAAGATCGCACTTTAACAGGAGTTGTCTTTGATCAGACAGGTGCATTACCTGGAGTTAGTGTTCTTTTAGAAGGAACAGATCATGGAGTAATGACAGATTTTGATGGTAATTTCACTATTAGTGTTGATGATTCTAGTGTACTTTTATTCTCATATATTGGTTATGTAAGTCAAAGAGTAAATGTGGGTACACAAACTAGTTTAAATGTTCATTTAAAAGAAGATCAACAAACTTTAGAGGAAGTGGTTATACAGGTTCCTTATGGAACAGCAAATCGTAAAACTTATACAGGTTCTGTAGGAGTTATTTCCGGAGCTAATATCCAAAAATCTCAAGTAGCCAATGTTTCTAAAGCTTTAGAAGGTAGCGTTGCAGGTCTTCAAAGTTTTTCTTCAAGTGGACAACCTGGTTCAGAAGCAACTATTCGTATACGTGGTATTGGTTCTATAAATGCTGCTAGTGATCCATTATTTGTGGTTGACGGTGTTCCTTACGAAGGGGGATTATCTGCTATTTCTGCCTCTGATATTGAAAGTATCTCAGTATTGAAAGATGCAACAGCGGCTACTCTTTACGGTTCTCGTGCGGCCAATGGTGTTATTATGATTACTACCAAACAAGGTGTTAGAGATAGTGAGGCTGTTGTTGATGTAACTTTTAAGCAAGGGTTTTCTGACAGAGCACGTAAAGATTATAATCAAGTAGGTACCAATGATTATATGGAGCTGCAATGGGAAGCTTTACGTAATGGTAGAATGGATAGTAATTCTTCAAGCTTACAAGAGGCTAATGAATATGCTACACGTAACTTAATAGGTTCGATTGGTATTAATCCTTATGGATTAAATAATCCTGATCCAGTAGGCTTGGATGGTAAGTTAAAACAAGGACTTACTCCATTATGGAATGCAGATTGGGAGGATGCTTTAACACAAAATGCTACTTATACGGATTTAAATGTGCGTATTAGTGGTGGTGGAAAAAACTCTAGATATTATGTTTCTGGTGGATTCTTAAATGACCAAGGTTACGTTTTAGAGTCAGGTTTTAAACGTTTTAATTTACGTTCTAATATTATTATCGATGCTAAAGATTGGTTAGAAGTAGGAGTGAATGTAGCCGCATCACATTCTGTACAGGATTACCCTAAACAAGATGATAGCGCTTTGAATAATGTTATTTTAACAGCAAGGAGTTTACCTGGGTTCTATCCAATTTACCAACGTGATTTAACCACAGGGGATTATTTACTTGATCCTTCTACAGGTAATAGAATGTATGATTATGGAACTTACCGTACTTCTTCTTATTCTAGATATAATTTAGTGGCTACTTTGCCACACGATCAAAATCAATATTTGAGAGATGTAGCTACTTTCCGTACTTACGCACAGATTCTTTTACGTGATAATTTAAAGTTTAAAACGTCTTTGAATGTGGATTATAATAGTACAAATACTCATAATGTTGCAAATCCTGATATGGGACCATCTGCAGAGTATGGAGGAAGTGTGCTTCGAGAAAATAACAGAAAAGTTAGTATGACTTTTAATAACGTTTTAAATTATGATTTAGATTTAAACGATAATAGTACCCTGTCTATTATGGCTGGACAAGAGTATTTTCACCGTGATTCTAACTACTTTGGAGGTGCTAGAGAACAACTTATCGCAATGGGATTTGATGAGCCTGATGCAGCTTCAAGATTAATTAGTTTTTACGGTAAAGCAGACTCTTATCGTATGTTGAGCTTCTTTGGAAACGCTCAGTATTCATATGATGGTAAATACTTCTTATCAGCGTCTTACCGTGCAGATGGTTCTTCACGTTTTGACAAAGCAAATCGTTGGGGGTCTTTTTGGTCTGTTGGAGCCTCATGGAGATTGGTAGAAGAAGATTTCTTAAGTGGTGCTAGAGATAAATTTTTAAATAATCTTTTGTTTAAAGCTAGCTACGGAGCTCAAGGAAATGACAATATCGGTCTTTATGCTTATCAAGGACTTTACGCTATCCAAAATAATTTAGGAGAGTCAGGGTTAGTTCCTTCTCGTTTACCAACACCAGAGTTGTCTTGGGAAACAAATCTTAACTTAAACATAGGATTAGATTTCTCTATGTTTGATTATCGCTTTAATGGGTCTGTAGAGTATTTCGAGAGACAAAGTAAAGATTTATTATTTGCAAGAAACTTAGCTCCTTCTATGGGATATTCATCTACAGATGTAAATATTGGTGGAATTAAGAATTATGGATGGGAGTTTTCTTTCGATGGTTATCCAATTCGTACAGAAGATTGGAAATTACAGCTAGGTATTAACCTAACTGCTTACAAGAATAAGATTACTTCTTTGCCAAGTGACGAGATGTGGAATGGTAATAAGTTATGGACAGAGGGTGGATCTATTTATGATTTCTACTTAATGGAATGGGCTGGTGTGAATCCATCTAATGGTAATGCACAGTGGTTCTTACAAAACTCAGACGGTAGTAAAACAGTTACAGAAGATTATAGTCAGTTAACAGTAAAGGATAGAGTTTATAAAGGGAGCTCTTTACCAGATGTATCGGGAGGGTTCTTTACTAATTTACAATATAAATCTTGGCAATTATCTGCTAATTTTGTTTACGTGATTGGTGGAAAAATTTACAACCGAGACAAATTGTCTTTATATAGACAAAATGCTGCGGGGAACACTTGGAGTGTGGATATGTTGGATCGTTGGACTCCAGATAATGTAGATACTGATGTTGCTCGATTAACTAGTAACCCTAAGAGTAGTTGGACAAATGAATCAGATCGTTTCTTAGTAGATAGAACTTTCTTAAAATTAAAGACTCTGACTTTCTCTTATGATTTGCCAAAAGAGTTTCTGAGTAAAGCTAGAATTTCTTCAGCATCTGTTTTTATACAAGCAGAGAACTTATTTACTTTGACAAAAGAGCAAGGATTAGACCCTGAGCAAACATTTGGTGGAGTAACTTATTATAGGTATCCTGCTATGCGTACTATTTCCATGGGTGTTAACTTAAAATTTTAAGCAAGTAAAAGATGAAAAATAAAGTAATAAAATATATATCTGCAGTTTTAGTTGTTTCCACTACTTTTATTGCGTGTGATTTAGAAACGGCACCTAGTGATGCTATGGTAGATTCTGAGGTGTTTAAAACAGTGGATGGAAGTGAAAAAGTATTAGTAGGAGCATGGGGGTATTTAATGGAGACCTTTAGTACTTACGCAAATCCTGGATATGGTGCTTTTTTAAGAACTAGTGATGCTATGGGAAGTGACGTGGTATTAAATGCTAAATATGGTTTTGCCAGTCACTATGCTTTTAATGCTTTGTATTCTAAAGGAGGTACTAATAACTTTAGTTGGAACTTAACTTATCGTACAATCAATAGTGTTAATAACGTTATTGCTAAAGTTAGTCAAAGCGAAGGTGATTTTAATTTGAAGCAACGTGTTTTAGGTCAAGCTTACGCATTTAGAGGTTTTATGTATTTACACTTGGCTTCTAGCTATGGCTTCGCAATTGATTTAGACCCTAATATGTTAATCGCTCCTATTTATACTGAACCAACAGATCAAAATACTGTCGGACATCCAGCAGCTTCCGTTTCTACTGTGTATAAACAAGCTCTTAGTGACTTAGAGCAAGCATTGGATTTAATCCCAGAGAATTACGTGAGAAATTTTAAATATAAATTCGATCGTTCAGTGGTCTTAGGGTTACTTTCAAGAGGTAACTTATATGCAAGAAATTGGGATAAGGCAGTGGAGTATTCCGATGAGCTTTTGGCTCAACCGTCTACTAGTATACTAATGGATGAAGCACAATATAAAAGTGGTTTCAGTGATGCAAGTAATGTGGAATGGATTTGGGGACATCCTCAAACTGCAGAACAAAGTAATGCTTCTTATCAGTTTAATTTCTTAGATGTAACAAGTACCCAAAGTTATTACTACAGTTTTAATGCGGATCCTTACTTTGCTGATTTATTCGATCAAGATGATTATCGCAGAAGCATGATGTACTGGGCTCCAGACCCTGCGGTAAGTACTCCAAGAGACAATGATGTAGCTTATTTCAGATATGCCAAATTTAAATTTAAGGGATCTCAAATAGGAGATATTGTTTTGATGCGTAATTCAGAAATTTACCTGATTAATGCTGAGGCAAAAGCGCATTTGGGATTAGCTACAGCCTTAGAGCCTTTAAATGCGTTAAAGCAAGCACGAGGAGCTCAAATCGTTAGTGGATTAACAGGTAAGGACTTACTTGAAGAAATATGGATCGAAAGACGTAAGGAGTTATTTGGAGAAGGATTTGCTTTGGTTGATATTGTTAGAAATCAACAAAGTGTTGTTAGGAAGGATTTTCCTCAAAGTAATTTAATTCCTTATACATATAAAGAAATTAATTCAGATGGTAACATTACCGATGTAACTGTTAACCTTCTACCACAAGGTCATAGGATTTTGAACTTTCCTGATAATAGCAGTTTTGTTCCAAATAGTATATACTATTTGTATCGTATTCCAGAAATTGAAGAAATAGAGAATAAAAATTTGTTTTCTCAACTTCAATAATTAAATTCTATAATTCAAAGAAAGTCGGGAGTATTACTCCTGACTTTTTTGTTTTTGGTAGGTGCGTGAAAATACTTGGTGAGTTACAATTTCAAGAGATGGAGACAAACTTAATAGGTTACTTTGATCTCAATTTGATTTCCAATAAGTAAATAATCATATGAATTAAATAATTATATCTTTGCAATTCAAAAAAACAATAATATATGCATCATATTGCGATAGTAGAGCACCAGGATTTTAGTAGATACGCCATAGTAAGTCTATTACAGGCGTGTAGTAAAGATCAAATAAAGTGTCATAATATTGCTAGTATTCAAGAGTTAAAGAGTTTTGTAAGTAAGTATAATGATGCTTACATTATTATCGATGGACAGAGTTATCATATTGAAGCACAGAAGGAACAGCTTTTTCATTTAAAGCAGGCATATTCTAGATGTAATTGGTTGTTAATTTTCGCCGATCTTTCTGAAGGTTGGTTAAAAAGATTATTACAAGAGAAAAGTCCTGAAATGTCAATTTTATTAAAGGACGACCCCATAGATACCTGGAAAGACGGATTACGAGAGTTTTTACAAGGTAATACTTATTTAAGTGAGCAAGTAAAAGGTATACTAACCGATCAAGAAAATGCAGGTTATAAAGTACAGCAGATCTTGACACAGGTGGAAAGGGAGGTTTTGAAAGAAATTGCTTCAGGTAAGTCAAATAAAGAAATCGCCTTAGAGCGAAATATAAGCATTCATACTGTAGTGACGCATCGTAAAAATATCTTCAAGAAACTAGAGGTTAACAATGTTTATGATGCAAGTAGATATGCTATTAGAGCTGGTATATTTACTGTCAATGATTATTATATTTAATATACAAAAACACCTGTTATTTAAATATATTATATAGGTTATATGCT
>CANROJ010000075.1 GCA_947632215.1 uncultured Flavobacterium sp.
GTAGCACCAATAGTAGCTATACGCGTCCAAGTAGCTCAGGTAGTTCTAGTAACAATACGTATTCTAGATCCAATACTTCAAGTTCAAACAATACTTCTAGATCTAGTTCTTCTAGTAATAGTACTTATTCTAGGTAATCGAATTAGAGTTTGTTTAGGAATGGAATTAAAAATAAAACAGCCCAAAAATGTAAATTTTTTTGGGCTGTTTTATTTTATTGAATAAATGATATTTTATTTAAAAATATCATTTAATACATCTGCTAATCTTATTCCACCTTTTAGTAAAGATTCCTCTACAGTATCTTTAAAGTCATAATGGTAGCTATAGCTTAATGAACTACTATTATCAGGTTCTACGCTATCATATAATTTTTCAGCTACAGTATATGACTCATAAATCCAGTCATCTAATTCTCCTTTGGCAAGTTCCTTATTGTATTTTTTACCATGTACATCAATAACAGTAGCATATTCTGTATAGCTGTATTTATCAAAGTCCACTAAAGCTGAGTCCCATAAACTATGTAGATTAGTTGGGTTTCTAAACCATTCAACTTTTACTTTGTTTCCTCCAAGATCTTCAGGTCTTCCTACGTGCATTGGTTGGTGTAAGTCACCTAATATGTGAATTAAGAAATACAATTTTTGTTGTTTTTCTTCTTTGGTAAGGTCTTTATTTTTAAGTTCATCAATTAAAATCAATGATCTTTTATATGCATTGGCGTCAGTAGATTCTTCTAATTTTTGATCAAATTCAACTCTGTCTAATCCACTAGGCATGTTAACATAATGCCAGCTATCTGCAAATTTGAAGCTTGGATCCGACTTGATAAAATCAGGCCAGTTTGCCCAATAAGCCAATTGTTGATTACCAATGATCTCCTTTAATTGTTTTTTAGCTTTTTTACTTAAGTTTCTTTCAGCTATTTCTGCAATAACGCGATGTCCAGTTGTTCCCCAAGCAAAAACCTGATTAGCCTGTAAAATAAATAGAGATGTAATAATAAAGTATAAAATTTTCTTCATTGTGAATTTATTGTTCGTTAAATAATGCTTTTAATTCGGTTGCTTCAGAAGGCAACATTTTTCCGGCGATGACTAAACTTAATTGTTTTCGTCTTAAAGCACCTAAAAATCTTTCTTTCTCTAATTTTGATTCTGGAATAATTTCTGGTATTGCTACTGGATGTCCAGTGTCATCGACTGCTACAAATGTGTAAATAGCTTCATTAGCTTTAATTTTATTGCCTGATTCTCTGTCTTCAATCCAAACATCTAAATAAACTTCCATTGATGTTTTAAAAGCTCTAGATATTTTTGCCTCTACACTAACTACACTTCCTAATGGAATTGGGCGATTAAATGCTACGTGATTTACAGAAGCAGTAACGCATACTCGGCGGGAATGACGTCTTGCAGCAATGCCTGCTGCACGGTCCATACGAGCCAATAATTCTCCACCAAACATGTTATTTAAAGGATTAGTTTCACCAGGTAAAACTAAGTCGGTCATTAAAGTTGCCGATTCAGATACTAATTTAGCTTCCATATTATATTTTTTACAAATATAGAGACATTAAATAAAAATTCCTCAACTTTTAGTTCTGTGATTAATGTTTAACTATTATTGGAGTAAAACCCAGGCATCTTGGTTGATAGTACGATGTATTTTTCTAAGTTCTTTTTGTGCGGTTTCTTTATTAGCGTATCCTCCATAAGAAACTGGGTACATGCCATATTTATTTTTAGTTAGAACTAAAGCATCAGTATAACCATTGTTTTTTAACTCTTCGGCCGCCGAAATAGCACCTTCTTCGTTTCTAAAAGCACTGGCGATAATATAATATGGAGTAATTGCTTGCTTATCTTTTTCTACTACAGGAAGTTTAACAGTAGTAAGGCTTGGTTCTATAAAGAAAGTAGCTTGTTGAATTTTACTCTCAAGTTCATTTTGAACATTCTTTTGTAAATGTAAAGTTTGATTTTCTTTATATAAGTTGTAACCAGTAGGTATAAGATAAGTACTTAGTCCTACCAAAATAGCTGCACTTGCTGCATATGGTAAAACCCAAGACAAGTTCTTTTGTTTTTTTGCTACTAGAGTTTTGTTTATTGTTGTATTTGAAATAGTCAAACTAGGTGGGGTTAGAGCACTTAATCCAAAAGATGTTTTTAAGAATGTACTACTTCCACAAGGGTAAAATACAATAGTATCTTCTTCCATTTTCTTAAATTCTCCTATTTGAGAAAGGAAAACACTATTAGTTGTTTGAAGGGATTCTTTCCAAAGCTGGACTTGCTTTTTTATAATAGCTAATGCATCGTTATAGGAGATGTTTTCTTTAGCAGCTATGTGTTGAGCAAGTAACCCGTCATTAGAAATAAGGTTGATGTTGAAAGATAATCTTTTATGTGGAGGATAAAAGACATTTGCTTTCTCATCATAATAAGCAGATTGATTCTCACTTAAAAAAGCTCCAAAGTTAGGTACAATAACACACTGGTAGCGGAACATTAGGGCTGATATGTATTTTTCAATCTTCATAGGTGCTAAATTAAGTTAAAACTAATTATTACACAACTTATTTGTGGTATTGTGCTCTGTATTATTTGTTTATAGAGGAATTTTTCTCAGAACGAAAATACAAATAGTTATCAAAAAAAACAATGTTTAAAAGATATAGAAGACAGCTATAGGGGTTTAATGAAAATAACCCTGAAAAAACTAGTGCTTTTCAGGGTTATTTTTATTATTTAAACTTAGAATTAAAATCTTTGAATAGCGCCATAGCCTAGTTTTTCTCTTACTTTAGTAAGAGTTATGTCGGCAATTTTCGAAGCTTTTTTAGCTCCCGCTAAAAGAAGTTCATCAATTTCTTTTGGGTTGTTTATGTAATAGTCATATTTGCTTCTAATTGTTGCAAATTGCTCTATAATTAATTCATATAATGCTTGTTTTGCATGTCCATAACCATAGTTACCACCAAGATAATTTTCGCGCATTTGTTCAATTTGTTGTGGAGATGCTAATAGCTTATAGATAGTAAATACATTACATGTATCTGGATTTTTAGGAGCTTCCAAAGCAGTGCTATCTGTTTCAATAGACATAATTTGTTTACGAAGAGCTTTATCTGTTTGAAATAAGTTAATGGTATTATTTCTAGATTTACTCATCTTTTGTCCATCTGTTCCAGGAACAATCATGACCTGTTCAGAAATTATAGCCTCCGGTAAAACAAAAGTTTCACCCATTTGATTATTAAAACGAGTTGCTACGTCTCTAGTGATTTCTAAGTGTTGTAGTTGGTCTTTACCAACAGGCACAAATTCTGCATCATATAATAAAATGTCTGCAGCCATTAGCATAGGATAGTAAAATAACCCTGCATTAACGTCTTGTAGAACGGATGCCTTGTCTTTAAAAGAGTGTGCTAGAGTCAATCTTTGATAGGGGAAGAAACAGCTTAAGTACCAGGTAAGTTCTGTAGTCTGAGGTACGTCACTTTGTCTATAAAATGTAACATGATTAATATCTAATCCACAAGCAAGCCAGGTTGCTGCAACACTATAGGTGTTTTCTTGTAATGTTTTTGCGTCTTTAATCTGCGTAGCTGAATGTAAATTAGCAATAAAAAGAAAAGAATTGTTCTCTTTGTTGTTAGCCATTTCAACCGCTGGAAGAATTGCCCCTAAGAGATTTCCTAAGTGTGGAGTACCCGTACTTTGTACCCCGGTTAGAATTTTAGCCATTGTAATAAATATTATTTTGATAAGTGACAAAGATAATTTATTTGTCTTATATAACAGGTTGTTTTTAGCAAGGATAATTAAATGAAGATAAAGGTAATTGTTTAAATTTACAGCATTAAGAAAGTTTTATAGTAAGTAATGAAAATAATTCGAATGTTTTTTAGCTCTCTATGGCGTGTATGGTTTTATTTGTGGGTATTAATTGTACTGCTTTGCTTAAGCCCTTTTTTACTATTTGTAATTTGGAGTGATAAACAATACAAATATTTTTATAAGCTAGCTAGAATTTGGGCAATTTGTGTTTTTTATGGTATAGGAATGCGCTATAATTTAGTAGGTACCTCTAAGTTAAATAAAAATAGTAGTTATGTTTTTATTGCCAACCACACTTCTATGTTAGACATTATGCTTATGCTTATTGTAGTGAAAGATAACCCATTTGTTTTTGTAGGTAAGAAGTCTTTAGCTGATATTCCAGTCTTTGGTTTTTTCTATAGAAGAACAAGTATTTTAGTAGATCGTTCTAATTCAAAGAGTAGACAACAAGTATATTATAGTGCGCAAAACAAGATTAATAAAGGACTTAGTATTTGTATCTTTCCAGAAGGGGGTGTTCCTGAGGATCCTAATATTATCTTAGACCATTTTAAAGATGGAGCATTTCAATTAGCAATTAATCATCAAATACCTATAGTTCCAATATCTTTTGGTAAATTAAAGTTTTACTTTCCTTTTGCCTGGGGAGTCGGTTATCCAGGAGTAGTACCTGTGATTATTCATAGCCCAATTTCAACATTAGAGCTTTGTTCTAGAGAAAAGCAGCAGATTAAGGAACAAACCCATCAAACAATTTTAATTCCTTTGAAAAAGTGGGAGCAAGAGGTTAAGATGGCAAAAATTATTCAAGATTAAACTCTACCTGGTTAATTGTAATATTAGTGTAAGGCAATTGTATAAATGAAACTTATAATATGGAAAAATCAAAGTTACTCAAGAGTAGCAAAATAGTTTAAAGATAGATCATTTCTGTACAAAGTATTTTTATAGAAGAAAGTTAGTTAAATATGACTAGCGTCTAAATCTTTTCTCAGAATAAGAGACAATGGTCAATATTACAATAGTCAAGGCTAGTAAGACAGTATATTAAATGCAAAGAGCCCGGTTATAATACCGGGCTCTTTTTATTTTAATGCTTACATAATTTGCTCCAATTTTCTTTTTGGTAACATATATGTAAGAAAGCTTTTTTGATTATCTATTAAAGACTTTCTTGTTCTTTAATAAGTTCTTTAATTTTTGTTTCTAGTTCTTCCATTAGTTCCGGATTATCTTTGATAAGGGATTTAACAGCATCTCTACCTTGCCCAAGCTTAGTGTCTCCATAGCTAAACCATGATCCAGATTTCTTTACAATTTCGTATTCTACTGCTAAGTCTAGAATTTCACCTACTTTAGACACACCTTCACCATACATTATATCAAATTCTGCTGTTTTGAAAGGTGGTGCAACTTTGTTTTTAACAACTTTTACTTTAGTTCTATTTCCAACTATATTATCTCCATCTTTAATCTGAGTTGAGCGTCTAATGTCTAAACGAACTGAAGCGTAAAACTTTAATGCATTACCTCCAGTTGTAGTTTCTGGGTTACCAAACATAACACCTATTTTCTCACGTAATTGGTTGATGAAAAATACTGTACAATTTGTTTTACTAATAGTTGAGGTTAGCTTTCTTAATGCTTGAGACATAAGTCTAGCGTGCAGTCCCATTTTAGAATCTCCCATTTCTCCTTCAATTTCACTTTTTGGAGTTAAAGCTGCAACGGAATCCACAACAACTAAATCTATAGCGCCAGAACGAATTAAGTTTTCTGTAATTTCTAGAGCTTGTTCACCATTATCTGGTTGAGAAATTATTAAGTTATCTATGTCAACTCCTAATTTTTGTGCATAGAAACGGTCAAAAGCATGCTCAGCATCAATAAATGCGGCAATTCCACCATTTTTTTGAGCTTCTGCAATAGCATGTAGAGTTAAAGTCGTCTTACCAGAGGATTCTGGTCCGTAGATTTCTATAATTCTTCCCTTTGGATAACCTCCCACTCCAAGAGCTAAATCAATTCCTAAAGATCCTGAAGGAATTACTTCAATTTCCTCTACAGCAGTATCTCCAAGTTTCATTACTGTCCCTTTACCGTAAGTTTTATCTAATTTATCCAGCGTTAATTGTAACGCTTTTAATTTTGCTTCTTTATCTGCACTCATTTTATCGAAAAAATAGGTTCTTAATGAGGTAAAAGTAATACAATTTATTTAGTTTTCCACTTATTATGAGTTAATTGCTACAAATTGTATCAATTTTATAAAGTAAGTTTGCTAAAGAATAAGATGAGCAACTGTTTTAAAATTACTATCTAATCTTTCAGTAACTGACATTAGATCTAGGTTAGATCTATTTAATTTACTAGGATGTATCATTATTTAATGATCTGTTTTTTAGGGATGTATTTAAATAGTATGCTGTAAATTAGAGATATTAAATGGAAAAATTTTATATTTGCATCAGTAAATTCTTCCATATTAGAATTTACCAACTTATAATTAATTTAATGTTTATAGCATGCAACTGTATAACACACTAAGCGCTGAGCAAAGAGCTGAGCTTATTGAGCAAACTGGAGAGAAAAGACTAACGCTTTCTTTTTATGCTTACGCCAAAATTCAAGACCCCCAAAAATTTAGAGACGATCTATTTATTGCTTGGAATAAACTAGATGCACTAGGAAGAACTTATGTAGCGAACGAGGGTATTAACGCCCAGATGAGTGTTCCTGCTTCAAATTTCGAAGCTTTTAGAGAAACTTTAGAGAAATATGATTTTATGAAAGGTATTCGTCTGAATGTTGCTGTTGAGCAAGACGATATGTCTTTTTTGAAATTAACTGTTAAGGTAAGAAACAAAATTGTAGCAGATGGTTTAAATGATGAAACTTTTGATGTAACAAATAAAGGAATACACCTAAGAGCTCAAGAGTTTAATGATTTGTTAGCTGACCCCAATACTGTAGTTGTAGATTTTAGAAACCATTACGAGAGTGAAGTTGGACATTTTGTTGGGGCTATTACTCCTGATGTAGACACCTTTAGAGAATCTTTGCCAATCATTAAAGATCAATTGGAACAGATTAAAGAAGAGAAGAATCTTTTGATGTATTGTACGGGAGGTATTCGCTGTGAGAAAGCATCTGCTTATTTTAAACATCATGGTTTTAAGAATGTTTACCAGTTAGAGGGTGGTATTATTGAATATACTCGTCAAGTTAAAGAGGAAGGTTTAGAAAGTAAGTTTATTGGTAAAAACTTTGTATTTGACCATCGTTTAGGCGAGAGAATTACCGATGATATTATTGCGAATTGTCATCAATGTGGTAGTCCTTGTGATACCCATGTGAATTGTGCTAATGAAGCGTGTCATTTATTGTTTATTCAATGTGATAACTGTGCTGAAAACATGCACGGATGTTGTTCCAACGAATGTCTTGAAACTATACAGTTACCATTAGAAGAACAAAAGAAGCTTCGTCAAGGTATACAAAAAGGAAATCTGGTATTTAAAAAAGGGCGTTCAGAGACATTGAAGTTTCAAAAAGAGAGAAATATCTTTGAAGAAATTAAGGCTGTTAAAGTTAGTCCAGTAACACAAATTAGGAAGAAAGCTAATACCAAGAAAATTTTAATTGGTACGGTACAACATTATTTTACTAAAGCAGGAATTGCACAAATAGGTTTAGTAAAGGATATAAAGCTAAACCAACAAATTCTTATTGAGGGACCTACTACTGGAGAAGAACATTTAACACTTACTAAGATGTTTGTAAATGGCCAGGAAAGTACTCACGCAAAAGCAACTGATCGCTTTACTATAAAGGTGGATTTTAGAGTAAGAAAAAATGATAAAGTTTTTCTAATTGTAGAATAGTGTTGTTATAAATAAAAGAAGAGAAAAAATGAATAAAGTTTATTACTTAAGTAGCTGTAGTACTTGTAAACGTATAATGTCTGAATTACCAAATTTAGATACACTTGATCAAAGAGAAATTAAATCAAAGCCTTTAAATAGTGAGGAATTAGAGGAGTTATATAAGTTATCCAACAGTTATGAAGCTTTATTTAATAAGCGTGCGCAATTGTATAAAACTCGTGAATTAAAACTAAAAAATCTTCAAGAATTAGATTATAAAGATTTATTAATAGAACATTATACTTTTTTGAGTCGCCCAGTATTTGTTATAAATAATCAAATATTTATTGGCAATAGTCCAAAAGTAGTTGAACAGGTAAAAGAAATTTTATCCAAAATATAGTAAAAAAGAGTTATGGTGTATTATTATGCCATAACTTTTTTATTTCTACTGATTGCCGGTAGCTAAATATTTAATAATTTTATAAGTGACCAAATATCTTTAGCTTGTCTAAAGGTTATGTACGAAATGGGGAAATTGCTATGAAAACCTTTTTTATTGATAAGGGCTACATTTTAGTGACAATATGGACTGCTTTTTTACTTACGCTTATTTAGGGGAATAAGATTCATAAGTAGCGTCTTATGGACTAAATAAATTTTTTTTAAGATCTTTTGGTCTTAAACCAAGCCAAGCTTATTGTTGTTTTTGATTATTATTAACTATTTATAGTTAATAAGAGAAAGTAAAAAAACGAAGAAAGTGAGAAGTTTATAC
>CANROJ010000076.1 GCA_947632215.1 uncultured Flavobacterium sp.
TAGGTAAAAAAACGCGAATTTGTGTAAAAAATTAGGGCTGCCTCAATGAGACAGCCCCTTGTGGAGGTATTATTAAAACTATTTAGAATTTGTAGCTTAAAGAAAGACTTATATTTTGTCCTAGTTTATAGGATTGAACTAATAGATTATTTGTTAAGTTTTCTTGTTTTCTTTCGATTTTTGGATCCAATAAGTTTTTAGCATTTAAACCAATTGTAAATTTTTTGTTTAGTTCCACTTTAGCAGTGAAATCTAACATTCCAAAAGCCTTATCTACTAAGTTTCCACTGCCTTCTGTACCTATACTATGGAGTTTGTCCGAGAAATGGGCATAGGATATCGTAGTAAATAAAAGAGCTTTGTCCCATTGTTTAGTATAAGTTAGATCTGCATTAAGTAACAAGTCTGATGCTCCAGTGAATTGTGAGCTTTTGTGGGTGAAAGAAGTATTTATATATCGATTTTCTCTGTTTACTTTTTCGTTATCCAATTTTTGGTGCGTTTTCATTAAAGAGGCATTAAACCCAGCCGATAACTTATTAGTTTGAATATCACTAAAATGGATAAGATCCTTTTTGATTTCTATCTCTGCCCCATAAACTACACCATAATTTCCTGTATTGGCGTAAGTCAAGTCATTAGAAGAAGACGCCATAACAATTTCGTTGATTGGGTTTTTAATGTATTTACCGAAAGCAGTGAATGCGAATACTTCTGAATTACTAGGAAAGAATTCCCATTTTAAATCAAGATTGTAATCATCAGAAGCATATACATCTGGGTTACCTATTTTGATTTCTGTTACATCTTCATAGATAAAGCGAGCTCGTTCTTTAAATTGTGGTAACGTATAGGTTTTGGAGAAAGCTAATCTTAAATTTTGTAATTCGCTTAGATTGTATTTTAAATGTAATGCCGGTAGAATTGCATTTTTATCTAATTTGTCACTTGTAGTATTACTATCTAATTGTGTTTGCCAAGTTACTTTTTGTTCAATAGCCTCCACTCTTACCCCAAGTACAGCAGTTAACCTAGGATTAATTTGGTATTGTAAGTTAGCGTAAGCAGCTTGGATATTTAATTTTCCTTCATAGGTTTGTGGCCGTAGTGCGTTAGGAGTTGTTGGACCACCTCTAAAGGTGTAGATATCAAAATAACCTTGAGAGAAATTGTTTTGATTAAAGAATGTATTTAAATCATTTGGATTAATATTGTTATTATAGGTGTTGTTGATTCCGAAAACATATTGAGTAGCTCTAAAGTCTCTATCTTTACTTCTAACATTATATCCCACACTTAGTTTTGCTTTGTAGTTAGAGTCGCTATCTAAAGCAAATTTGTAATCCATTGCGATGGATCCTGCATACTCTCTTTCAGCTAGTGTTTCGAAGTATCTATTGTTATTAGATCTTGCATTAGTAGCAAATACATATTGGTCTTTTCCTATAACTTTATTGAGCATGTACTGTTGACGATCAGGAGTGTGAGAAGAAACATCATTAGCCGAAGCTCCCCAAGTTAACTGCATTCTGTCATTTATTGCATGATCACCTAATAGTTGATTGACAAATAAACGATTTTGTTTATATTGTTGTCTTTGAATCATTGTATGGCTATTTTGTCTATCCGGAGTAACATCTAATATAAATCCGTCATATAAGTCATTCTTTTCTTGAGAGTCATTAATAAATAAGAAATTATATTTTATGTTGTTGTCTGGATTGTAGTCAAAATCAGCATTAAACATTGCTGTGGTATTGGTGTTGTATTCGTAAGATTTTAAGTTTAAGTCTTTTGTGAAGATATCCTGTGCTTGAGCTGTTCTAGTTACTCCTTGTTTGTATTTATAGTTATTTGAAAAAGAAGCAGTAGCAAATAGGTTTAAGGTGCTTTGTCCAAAATAGAAAGTTTTACCTGTATTTACGGCTAAGGACCCTCCTATTGGATCTTTCGATTTTGTTTGTGTAGAATGCGTGAAATTAAATGAGGCTAAACTATTTTTGGGCATGTTATTGTTTGAGAAACCAAAGTAATCTCTTCCAGAAAGCCCTTTAAAAGGAGTGTGAGAAGTAGCATTGGTATTAATATTGGACCCTATAGATATTTGGAAGTATGGAGCTGCGTTGTGCTTTTTTGAATTAATGTCAATATTTCCTCCTGCGAAATCTCCATAAGTAGATACATCGTAAGTTTTGTCAATCGAGATATATTCAATAATATCGGTGTTGAATATACTTAGATTTATATTCTTATTTTCCGGGTTATCAGAAGATAGTGGCATTGCATTGTAGTAGGTGCTATTGTATCTGTCTCCTAATCCTCTAACAAAAATAGTTCCGCTTCCTTCTTGTTTGGAAACCCCTGTAGTTTTAATTACAGCAGCTGAGGCATCACTAACTCCTTTTTTAGATAATTCTTGGCTACCAATATGCTGTTGTATTTGTGCTGATCTTTGTTGATCTAGCAATAAACTAGACTCACTTGCTCTAGCTCTAGTTGCAATAAGTATAACATCATCTAATTGAGTAGAGTTGTCATCTAATTCTACGTTTAAAAGTAAAGTTTTATCAGATTCGACAGTGATCTTCTGATCAAAAGATTCATATCCTGCATATTGAAAAGTAAGATCGTATTGTCCTGGATTTAATTCAAAAGAATACTTACCATCTAGATCGGTAGTAAAACCTTGACTAGTCTGTTGTACAATAACTGTAGCAAAGGCTAAGGGTTCTTGTGTCTGGAAATCTTTTAATGTACCTTGTATTGTCCCATTTTGTGCGAAAGTGGTAATACATGTAAATAGAGTTCCGAGTGCAAATAATGATTTCATAAGTTCAGTGTTGTATTTCTTTTGCAAAGAACACTTCATTTTTTGGCCTTAATGTTAAGTATGTTTTAATAATAACACTTAGTTGTGTTAGTAAATGGTTAAGACATTAAATTATTGTAAATTTATGATTTAGTAATCTATAATCCTCTATATTTGAAACCATACACACAATGAAATTATGAAAAATCAAGAAATTAAAATTCTTTTAGTAGACGACGAGCAAGATATTTTAGATGTTATTGGATATAATTTACGACAAGAGGGTTATAAAGTACAAACTGCAAATAATGGTAAAAAAGCAGTAGCCGCCGCTATAGATTTTAGACCTGATCTAATCATATTAGATGTTATGATGCCAGAAATGGATGGCGTAGAGGCTTGTGAGATTATTCGCAAGACAGAAGGATTTGAAGATACTATTATTACTTTCTTAACTGCTAGAGGAGAGGATTACTCTCAAGTAGCAGGATTTGACGCAGGGGCTGATGATTACATCACCAAACCAATTCGCCCAAAAGTATTAATGAGCAAGGTAAAGGCACTATTGCGTCGTTTGAAAAACGAAGAGATATTAGAGTCTAATAATATTGTAGTAGGAGAGTTGTCTGTTAATCGTGATACTTACAAGGTAACACATTTTGGAGAAGAACTAAATCTTCCACGAAAAGAGTTTGAGCTATTATCTCTATTAACAAGCAAACCAGGAAGAGTTTTTACTAGAGAGGAAATATTAGATTTGGTTTGGGGTAATGAAGTAGTTGTTGGAGGACGTACTATCGATGTGCATATTCGAAAGTTAAGAGAGAAAATAGGAGAAGATCTTTTTAAAACAATAAAAGGTGTGGGGTATAAATTTGAACCAAAAGCTTAAGATAGATAATGTCTACTCGTTTTAAAAAATCATACAAATTTGCACTAAAGAGTGCAATGTATATCTCTCTTGTATCTTGTATATCTTTACTGGCCTTGGAATTCTTTTTTTTCAATGCTTCATGGTGGTTTTACTCCTTGGAATTACTTCTAGTATTCGTAATTTGTTTCTTTATTATCCAATATAGGGTTGAGCATTTTATTTATCGTAGAATTCAAAAGATATATGATAATGTTTCTTTGTTAGAACATAGCGATCTTCGTCCTAAAGCTGTTACTACTGATATGGTTACCTTGACTCAGGAAATTCAAAATTTTGCTAAAGTTAAGAAAATAGAGATCGAGTCTTTGCAAGTTAGAGAAGAGTATCGTAGGGAGTTTTTAGGTAATATTTCTCACGAACTTAAGACTCCACTTTTTACTGTTCAAAGTTATTTAGAAACTTTAATTGATGGGGCAGTCGATGATCTAAACGTAAGAGATCAATATTTAGATCGGGCTACTCAAGGAGTAGAGCGCTTAATCTATATTGTGAAAGATTTAGATATGATTTCGAAATTAGAAAGTGGAAATCTGCACCTAAACATTAGTACTTTTGATATAATCGCTAGTATAAAAGATGCTTTTAATTTCTTAGAATATAAAGCAAAGAAAAACAATATCTCTTTATTATTTGATCTTAGCTATAATAAACCAATCTATGTTAGAGGAGATAAAGAAAGAATAGGTCAAGTGATTACCAACTTAATTGATAACTCCATTAAGTATGGCAAGAATAAAGGAACTACTGAGGTTAGTATCGAAAATTTGGTAGATAGTAAATTAATAATTCGAATTACTGATAATGGAGAAGGAATAAAAAAAGAATTTATTCCTAGACTTTTTGAACGCTTTTATCGCATAGATAAAAGTGGATCTCGTGTAGTGGGTGGTTCTGGTCTTGGTTTGTCTATTGTCAAACATATAGTCGAAGCCCATGGAGAGCATATTTATGTAGAGAGTAGTTATGGTTATGGATCAGAATTTTCTTTTACCATTGAAAAAGCAAAGCAATAGGAACTACAATAAGTCTATTTGTAGTAATCTGCTGTAATAAAAAATAGATAAAAAAAATTAAAAACTTTACTTTCATTATATTTATTTAATTTTGCTCAAATTTTATAAAAGAGAATAAGGTGGGAAGTAAAAATAAATTAAAGCGATTTAAGGAAAACGAAACATTTGATAATGTGTTTCAACCAACAAGGGAACAAACCATAGAAGGACTTCCATTAAAAGGAAAATGGGCTAAAGAGTTTTTTAAAAATGACAATCCTATTGTCTTAGAATTAGGATGTGGTAAAGGTGAGTATACGGTTGAGTTGGCTAAACGTTTTCCAGAGAAAAACTTTATTGGTATAGATATCAAAGGAGCAAGGTTTTGGAGAGGAGCAAAAACTGCCGTTGAGACAGGACTTAAAAATGTTGCTTTTATTCGCACCCAAATTGAACTTTTAGAAATGGCTTTCGCCTCTGGTGAGGTTAGTGAAATTTGGATCACTTTCCCTGATCCACAAATTAAATACAAGAGAACAAAGCACCGTTTAACAAATACTGAATTTTTACAACGCTACAAAAAAGTTTTAACAAGTGATGGGGTTGTAAATCTTAAGACAGATAGCGAATTTATGCATGGCTATACACTTGGTCTTTTACATGGAGAAGGTCACGAGGTTATATATGCAAATCATCATGTGTATAAGAATGAAGGAGCTCCAAGTGTTGTCACTGAAATTCAAACTTTTTATGAATCTCAGTACTTAGAACAAAATAAAGCTATAACTTATATCCAATTTAGGATAAAATAAAGATTCGTATGGAGGCTTTAACAATATTGTTTTTTGGTTTTTTTGCTGCTTTATTAGGAGTTTCTTTGCCGGGACTTCTCAATATGACTGCGGTTAAAATAGCCAAAGAAGACGGTTCAAAAAACGTCGTTCAATATATAATAGGTTCTTTGCTAATTATTTTTATTCAGACATATATAGCAGTTTTCTTTGCCAGGATAATTGAGTCTAGTGCTTTTATAACGGAAATTCTTCATGAAATCGGTTTGGTGATTTTTGGAGGTTTAACTATTTATTTTTTAGGTTTTGCTAAGAAAAAAAAGCCAGAGGGGAAACTCAATAAAGCTAAGAAAAATAAACCTTTTTTCTATGGTGCGCTCTTAGCGATTATTAATGTGTTTTCAGTACCTTATTATGTATTCTTAAGTGTTACTCTAGCTAGTTATCAGTATGATGTGTTTTATTTTGCGCATACTACTATTTTCTCTTTAGGAGTGACCCTAGGATCTGCTTTGATGTTTTATCTTTATATTTTATATTTTGAGAAACGTCAAAACAAAGATGGATTTATTGTCAATAATTTAAACTATGTAATTGGAAGTATTACAGCTGTTATTTGTCTTATAACTATTTATAAGTTATTGCGATAATATTATGGAGGATAATTTTTTTCACAGAGTTTACCAAGTAGTGAGTCTTATACCTTACGGAAGAGTCACTAGTTACGGAGCTATAGCTAATTATTTAGGTAGTAAGCAATCGGCACGTATGGTGGGTTACGCTTTAAATGGCAGTAGAAGAAGAGTTGATATACCTGCCCACCGTGTAGTTAATCGCAATGGTTTATTAACAGGTAAAGTTCATTTTGAAGGAACTAAGTTAATGCAACAACTTTTAGAGAATGAATCCGTTGAGGTTGCGGATAATAAAGTAGTTAGGTTTACCGAAGTATTCTGGGACCCCATGAAAGAACTATAATTATAACCAAAGTATATAATGAAAAGCACTCTAATTATTTTAGGGTGTTTTTTGTTTTTATCTATTTTTTTTCATTATTTTTACTATATATGTTGTTTTTTGTCTGTTGTAATAAAAAACGTCTATTTTGCGTAGTAATTAAAAATTTTATTTATGAAAAAATTAGTGGTTTTGTTTTTGCTTTGTGGATTGGGTGTTTTTGCCCAAACTAAGCAGGATCGAGAGATAAGTAGTTTCACTGGTATTCAAGTATCTCAAGGTGTTATAGTTGACTTTACTCAAAGTGACAATACATCTTTGCAGCTTAGCGTAGAGCATGCTGAAGACTTAGAAAAGATTAGAACTGAAGTAGCAAAGGATGGGACTCTAAAGATATATGTACAGAGCGACAATGTAATAGTTAGAAATAAAGAGAAAAAGGGTAAGCGTAAAACTATAAATACTTCTTCTGCCACTATAGGTAGAGTTAATGTTAAGGTTACAGGACCTGTTTTAAAAGATATACTTGCCACTTCTGCCTCTCAAATAAATATCGAAGCTGACTTAAAGACACAATCATTAGATATTAATAGTACTTCTGCTGCAAAGGTTCAAGCCAAACAAGTATATTGTGATAACTTAATTTTAGATGCTACTTCTGCCTCTAAAATAGAAGGTGTATTTCAAGTAAGTGATGCCTCTAAACTAAGTGCTACTTCTGCCTCAAAGATTGAAGTTATTATACGTACCAATTCAATGGATATTTCTGCCACTAGTGCCTCAAGTGTTATTTTAAGTGGAAATGCAAAGCAAACCCTTGCTTCGACTTCTAGCTCTGCAAGTATTAAGGCAGTAGATTTTGAAACAGCAGATTTACAAGCAAAGGCTTCTTCTTCTTCTTCGATGAGGTTTTCAGTAAGTGATAAGCTCTCTGGTACAGCTTCTTCTGCTGGTAGTATTAAGTATAAAGGGAATCCTACTATAAGTTCTAAAAAAGTTAGCTCAGCTGGTTCAATTAGTCAAATTTAATGACAATATTTGTTCTCAGGTATAAACAATAATCGCGAACATGGCCCAAAAAGTTAGATACTTTTTGGGCCATGTTTTCTTACAAGATAGTCCGTTTTGTAGAATAAGAAACTCGAAAGTCTTGATTGAAAGAAACAATCAAAAAACGCAAAATTGTTATACTTACCGACTAGTAGAAGATTTTTATTCTAATATTCTTATTTCTCTATTTACAAGTAAGAGATTGAAATAATAGATGTTGTATAGTTTTAGAGTAAATAAATATCATTCTTCCTCTCTCCAACTTTGAAATTAAAACCTGCTCTACCATTTTCCCCTATTTCAATTCCTTTTTCATCGAAAATTTGTAAATATGTTTTATTATTATTCACTTTAATAGCTTTATCAATTGTTTTTCTATCATTCTCTATATGATCCTTTAAACTCAATACTCTCCAATCTAATTCTGTGTTCTTACTACTTAAAAGCTCAAACACGTAATGTTCTTCAGAGTCCCAAGCTTTAACAACCATTCCTGGTAAATTATTAAACATATATGGTCCAGATTGTACCGGAATATCCTGAGTAAATAAAACAGTCCATTCTCTTCCTCCATAAGTGGTTTTTGCTTGTTGGACACTGTAATTATTCCATGTATTAACTTTAGGATCAATTACCCATTTTATATCATCTTTAGGTTCTACAACATAGTATTTATAACCCTCATTAATATCAGAGTAAAAACGATTTTCCTTACCTTGAGAAACTATAATCCATTTAAAAATAGGCCTGATGCTTAAACGTAACATTCCTTTTTCTTGAGGAGTTAAATCTTCTCTAGAATTCATCATTAAATTTTTGCTTTCATAATTAAGTGTATCAAAAAATACTGTAGAATTACCTAAAACATCCAAAGCACAGACTGTAGTTGAAATGTTGTCTAAGTTTTTTTTGGATGTTTTAGCAGAAAGTTCGTACTC
>CANROJ010000077.1 GCA_947632215.1 uncultured Flavobacterium sp.
CAAGGACATTTATGTGGCGCTATCTCTGGTTTGCTCTTAGCTCGGTTTTTTATAAAAATCTCTAGGAATAAATAACTTTTGTTTACGTGTTTTATTCTTGAAATACTTTTAGTATTCTCTAGAGTTCTATTGTAGTGTTATTTACAGCGATCAGTTATTGATTTGATTAAGTTGTCATTAAATTCAATAGTGGTCTGTAAAGGAACCTTTAGGACATGTCCTTTTTTTAATCCACTAGGTAAGTCTACCGCTAAAGTTGCTTGCATCTTTATTTGTAAAACGAAGCTATTGTCTATCTCGGTGATTGCTTTTACTTTTAATTGTTGTTTACTGAAGTATTCCTGTTGTTGCAATAAATGTTCTTTAAAAGCTTTTTTGCCGTTGGTATGAATTAAACATCGATCATTTTGTATGCTTTTGAATTCAATCTGTGGATCTAGATATTCAAACATACTAGGTAGGTTAACATTATTAAAGGCTAATATTAGTGATTCAATAGTGTCTTGTTTGTTTTGCATAGCTAATAGGTTTGAAAATAATATACAATGCCTTTGTTATAAGAATTTGGTAAGTTTTTATAACAACGATTTTTTAAAAAACTATAAATAAAGTTAAATAAAAAAGATCAATATTAGTGGTCTAAAGTGTTAAAGTTTAAGGGTTTATATTTTTCGTTAAAAATATATTTTGAACGTTATAGCCAATAAGATTAAAGCTTATGGGTTAATTACAACAAACTTAGGTAATACTTGGTCTAATATGTTAGGATTGATACAATCTAATAGTAAATTAACATAATTAAGTATATGTGTATCTATCTGTAAATCAGTGTTTTTGTGTTTTAAAACAATTGATTTATCCATAAAATAACTTTATCTTCCAAGGTATTAGTTGAAAAAAATAGTTTTGGTTTTATAGCCAATACCTCACTTGAATTGTAAATACTATGGAGTCAAAAATGAATCAATCTAAGAAGCAAAGAAAAGTTAGTTCGGGTCCAATTCGCGATAAAGCTAGAACAATGAACAAGATTGTTTGGGCTGTAGGAGAGGTCTTGAAAAAAGATGGATACCAGGCTTTAGATTATACTAGTATAGCTAAGGTTGCAGCAGTAGATCGCCGCTTGCTTACGCTTTATTTCGGTAATCTAGATAATCTAGTTTATACCTATTTAAAAAATTGTGATTACTGGCAAACCAAGGATAAAGACAGAGTAGACTCTATGGTTGAAAAGAGTCCAAAGATAAACAGTAAGACTATTACCCACTTTTTACAAGATCAATTTCAAGTAATTAAGAACCAAGAAGTTTTACAGAATTTAATTCATTGGGAATTAGTACAGAAAAATCCTGCTTTACAGGAGTTAGCTAATAGTAGGGAAGACCATGTAAGAGATTTCTTAATTAGATTAGAAGACCAATATAGTACCCCTGAGAAGGATTTCAAAGCCATGTTAGCTATTCAAGCAGCTGGACTGTATTTTCTATCCTTGTATTCCAAAAATAACAATAGTCCCTTTTACGGAGTGGATCTTTCTAACAAACAAGGCATACAAAGGATTCACAATGCAATTGGATCTTTGATGGAGCTGATTTTGAAAAAATAAAAATGTCCCAGAAAGTATTTCACTTTTGGGACATTTAACTCAAAATAAACTTTAATTGTTTGTTGTATAATAATTTATGAAAAAAAGACTTAGAGATGAGATTCTCATCTCTAAGGTAATTGCTATTTTGATTGTAAGTATTTAATAGCTTCGTTTATAACTCTATCTTCAAAATCAGGAGAAGCCATTTGCGCAAGTTCTTCTTGTGTTGCTGGGCTAACAAATATGTTCGGTTCAATACCAACTCCTTCAACTATTACACCATTAGCATCTTTCATTGCTAATAATGGCATATAAAAAGTTAATTTTCCACCTGCGATAGCATCTCTAGTACCACCATTAAAGTCATCTGTTGTTCCTAATCCAGCAGTTGCTCCAGCACTATAATCTCCAATACTAACTACTTGGTTACCTTGTGATTTTAACATTAATGTAGTGATTTCAGACATACTTGCACTTCCTTTATCCGTTAAAATCGCAATTGGAATATCTGCAGGAATACCAAAAAGGTGAGGATTAGTTTTTGTTGGTACCCATGGCGTATAATTAAATCTTCCGTTACCTTCTCTAGTTCTTTGAGAAGCAAAAACTTCATTTTTAGTAATAAATCTATCTGAAATAAAGCGTGCATCTACTACAGCTCCACCACCATTAGAACGCAAGTCTAAGATTACTTTTTTAATCTCTCCTTTGTGTAATGGATTTAAGAATTTTTGATAAAATTCAGCTCTAGTAATAATTTGAGTAACCGCAGAAGTAAATTGAGGGAAGTTGTATCCAAAATTCACGTGATTAGTCATCAACCCAATGAATTCGCTTACATATGCAGCAGTTGTATTATTGTAGTAAGGTACATATGGGTCTACGTAGGTAAATTGCGGTAAGTTTAAATAATCTTGGTAAGCATTAACTGTAGCTGCTAGTAATTGATCATTAACAATTTCAGTTCTATTGAAGTTTGCTGTCTCTTGTAAGAAAGCTTTAAAACTTTCTGATTCAGCAAAAGCATTATATGCTCTTAAGATGTTAAGGGTAGCAGTTTCAATACCAGTACGCAATTGATCATCTTGGATTTGATTTAGAGTTGCATTGCTCTTAATTATTTCCTCTGTTAATAATAATCCATTACCAGGGCTAGGATTTAGATAGTTATCTTCTAAAGTTATTTTTAAAGTACTTGTTACATTAAACTGGTTGAAAGTCAAGTAGTAAATATCTGGATTAGCCTCAAGATTTCCAGCGATAATTCCTAAGTTGGCATTGTTTAATTTAAATGCATTTTGATCTACTCTGTTTTGCATATAATTATACTTTCTAGCAAACGGATAAGTAGTTGGAATATCTTCATTAGACATACCTCCATAGAAGGTAACAGTTCTAATAATATTTTTACTTGTTGCAGGTAATTGTATTTGTACGGAAAAGTGTTGATCAATAATAGGGTTTATTATCTCTTCAAAGTAATCATAAGCTGCTAAGTAGTCTTCATTGATTTGTCCTTCATCCTCTCCCGGTCTTCCATAGGTTGTTAGAGCCGCGAATTTAGGTTTGTAAATGTCATATACTTGGTCCCAATCCATTCCTCCAACTTGCTTTTGTTCGTAGAAGTAATTGTATTGTTGATCCATAGTTTTCCAGAATACTTCAAATAAATCCTCATAGGATTTTACATCGTTTGCAGTAAATCTTCTAGGGTCAGTGATGGTAACATCATCTTCGTGAGAACAAGAGTTTAAAACTGTTAAAGAAGATAAGGATAATAGGGCTAAACCTGCTATTGCTATTTTATGTTTGTATCTTTTCATCGTGTAGTTGTAATTAGAATTTATATGCTGCTCCAATTGATATCATGTAGGTATTTCTAACTACTTTAGTATTTCCTGGACTTTTGTATTTGTAGGTATCTGTTAATCCATGTAGATAACTGTAGCCTGCGTAGAAGTCTAATTTATCTAAAGAATAACCTAACTGAACTTGTCCTTGTAATCCCATTGACATTCTGCGTAATTGATTCTCATTCTTTGAAAAATCATATGTCTCATTTACTTCCGTATATGGGAAACTTCCATCAGGTTGTAACTCTGGGAAAACAGGATATCTTCCTTTTATTTTCATTTTAGCCCAATACTCAGCATATATACCTCCGGCCACTTTAACCCAAACACCATTATCTGTATATGGATTGTTAATTAGATATCCTCCAATTAATAATGGAACCGAGATGAAGTCATTATTGTACTTAGAATACCAACCTTCTCTTGAATCAGTTCTCTCAAACTCGTAATTTCTTTGCATATACGATATTCCAGTAGATACAAATAGAGTTTTCCATACATTCATTTCTACACTTGCGTTAATACCAAAACCATCGCGAGAAGTATACTTAGAGTCTACTAGGTTAGAGATGTTGGCACTTAAAGACGTATTAGTATACCCTGCATCTAGGCCAACTTTGAAACGTTGACTTTGTGTTTGGCTGGTTTGAGCTTGTGCAACCATACTCATGCTAAACACAGAAAGAACAATAGCTGAAAGGCTAGTTAGTTTTTTTGAGATCATAAAAAGTTTTTTAGTTTCCGGCAATGTAGTTAAAAATAACATAAATTTAAAATTAAATTAACGAAATATTTTGATATGGAGGAAATCGATACGCTTTATAGACTATTGTATATCTATTATTTTTCATATAATGTATTTTTTATATAGTTAATTAGATATTGTGTAAAAAATAGAGGTATTGTTCTGGTTGTTTTTAGTTTTTTTTAAAATAGGATATGGTACGAAATTTTTTTAATGCTTTTAAAATGCCAATTTATAGTCATTCCAGAGGTAGTAAAGCAGTGTGCTGTTATGTTTATATTAGTGGTAGTATGTCTTAGTAGTGGCAAATATGAGTGAGACACAGCACAAATCAAGAGATTTGTTTCCTGATTCAAAAAGCTCCTTTAATGTTTTGTAACCAAACCTTTTTTTGGTTTGCAGCTTTAAAGTATTGAGCGCTGTATCTATTTATTTGTCCTTTTGAGATGTATTTAAACTTACTTTTTTTTGAAAAAAATTATATTACTAATTCGTTTAAACTTTTATTAGCAATTTTTTCTGAACTGCGACAGGGTTATATAAAAAAGTAGTTTATGGCTAACTTTTCGCTTATAACAGGCTTGTTAGAAATCTGTATTACTATTATCAAGAGTTTTTCTAGTAGAAAAGAATAAAAAAGTAAAGGCGAAAAAAAAGACAAGCCTATTAAGGCTTGTCTTAAAAGTGATCCAATCAGGATTCGAACCTGAGACCTACTGCTTAGAAGGCAGTTGCTCTATCCAGCTGAGCTATTGGACCGTACCATCTTGTAAGAGGGTTTTCTAAAAAAGAATAAATCTCTTGTTTTGAGAGTGCAAATATATAAAATATTTGGATACAAAAAACAAAAAACATCTATTTTTTGTTTTTCTTTTCAGATGATTAATTCAATGTATTGAAAACAAGTTCCTTGGATTTAGTTATGAATTAATTTTCATGATACTCTAAGGTATAATAGGGTTATTTTATATCAGTAAATCTTTGAAGTTATCTTGTAAATGTTTTATATATTGTTTCTCATAGGTTTGTAGGCGCTCTGATGTAGCATTTTTTTCTAAATCATGGAAGTGAAATCCAGGTATGTTTGTTAAATTATTAAACTGATTCATTTTATGAAAACCAAATAAAACTCCTTGATCTACACTGCGTTGGTCGAAAAATTCTCCTGGTAGTATAAAGGCTGTGGCTGGCGCATTCCGCGAGGTGGTTACCATATATTTTTTACCTTGCATAAGACCGCCTGTTCCGTAGTTAATATCTGGGTTAGATCTGCTTCTACCATCGCTTTTATAAAGACCATTATTATGGCCAAGGGTGAAGACTATATCAATGTATTTTTTAAAATCACTTGGCACTTGAAACCACCAAATAGGAGTGTGGTAAATTATAATGTCTGCCATTTAAAATTCTCTATTTCTTGGTTAGGGTCATACCCTTTAG
The DNA here is from genome assembly GCA_947632215.1 of uncultured Flavobacterium sp. GTDB lineage: Bacteria > Bacteroidota > Bacteroidia > Flavobacteriales > Flavobacteriaceae > Flavobacterium. The sequence continues at coordinate 5,627 of CANROJ010000077.1, forward strand.
CAATTGAGGTAACTCTAAGGTCAAAGCCCAGCTCTTTTAAAGTCTCAGTAGTCCATTTTGTTAGTGTATTTTGAAATTCTCCACCTGAATGAGTAAACGCTTGACCTGCATTTATTATAAATATATTTTTCATGATATAGTACTATATTTTATTTGATGTAAATTTCTAACATTTATAGTTATAATGAAAGCAATTTAATCAATCCTATCTTCTATTTGTATCGGATATATAAGAATTAGATGCGAGGATCAAATGTATATTTAAGACCGAAAAACTTTTGAGGGGAGTGTAACACTTCCTCCTTTTTTTACTTTGTAGAGCATACAATCTAGGAAAACAAAAGGATAGATAGACTCTTAGGGATGCTCTGTCCATTCTTTCATGGCAGGTATTACTTTATCAGTGATACGAGAGATTTCAGTAGCTGAAATATCCATTCCATACATTTCCATGATGTAACTCGCTATATCTCTAGTACTACTTCCTTTAGCATATATAGTGATTACATTCTCCTCTAACTGGTCGGTTATAATAAGCTGACGTTTAGGTAGTATTTGAGGTTCAAAGGTCTCATTTCGATCTCTACTAGTCTCTAATTCAAAAGCACCAGATTGCATGCTCCTAACAGTTTTAGTTGCTTTACCATTACGGCGATTAGCTACTCCTTTTGCTTTCTCCTCTTCTAAATGCTTCTCTACTTCTCCTTCTAGCATAGTCTCTAGAAAGTGCTTTAAAAGTGGGCCGAATACGCCATCTGGGCCGCCCATTTTCTTTCCTTGATAAATATCGGTCATAGCCTGTTCCTTGAAACTTTCGAAATCGAATCCGTTCTTTTTGTTGTTTGTGCTCATAAGACTAATTTACATTTTTATATGATATAAATAATTTTGTGACACAGTTTACGGGACTCCCTCGTTACTTGTAACTACATCATCGATTTAAGCTAGATAATTATTTTGAATTTAGAAGTAGATCGCCTGATAAACTTATCATATCTCCTCTACTGACAAATCTAATATTAGAGTTTCTCAAGTGTACACTTGCTTTTATTATATAATCATTTTCATTATTTCCATTATAAAAAGTGACTAACATTACAACATCTCCTTTTTTTGTTCCATAATCCTTATCATTTTTGTCTGTGATATGAGAAAAATCTTGAGGAGAAGTGAGCTTTTCAAACTTTACAGGAGTAGAGTTAGTAACTTTAAAATCCTTGAAAGCTGGATTTGCATTAACTTCTTTAATTACTATTTGTTTAACAGTTTCTTCTAGTTTAGATTTTTCTAAATTAGAAATATCTTGTCCATAAAATGTTAAAGAAAACATTATAAGAGTCGAAAACAATATTAATTTCTTAAATTTAGTCATAGATATATATTATTTAGTGATGTGTTGGATCGTTATTTTGGTAGGAGCATCTAATTTATGACCTCCTGTTATCATATATTTTCTTCTTTCACGCCAATAGCATCTATCCATACACACACTCCATTAACATATGAAAATAGTTATAGTTATAGGGCAGTTGGATTTTCAGAACAAGATATAAATGTATCAAAAAACTCAACACTTATTCTTATTGATTATATAGGTACTTATGATATAGATAGAAACATATATGTTTTACGAGGAGGTCATCCTTTAAATGCTCCTAGCAAAATTCAAATTTTACATAAAAAATAATTTACTATGAAAAACAAAATAAAGAACACTATCACAGTATGTCTTATCCTACTATCAGCAACACTATGGGCTCAAGACATTTCCAATTTAGAAAAATCTATACTTGAGTCTAAAGTTAAGCAATTAGTAATTAATGAAGTTTCTATAAACCCTTTCTTTAAGGAGGTTCAAATATCAAATTCAAACCCCGTAAAATTTAGGAAGTTCACTTCGGACGACTATTCTCATATAACAAATAAAGAAGATCAGTATTATGGAAGAAAAAAAGGAGACTACTTAATGCAAGTCACTTTTTATAAAAATAATGAAGATTATATATTAATAGATGCTATTATTTTACTAAAAACCTCAGAAATACGAGCAATACATAGAGGGATAGATAATATGGGCATCACTGGGAATTTAATTATGAACAAAAAATAATTACTTATTCACATTTTAGATCAAACAGCTTGATTTATAAAAATAAAGCTGTTTGATTTTTAGACATATAGCATACAATAAGCCCAATAAACACAAGAAATAAAGGAGGTAAAACATACCACCAATTAAACTGCTACTTATCTATTTTCTTATCCTGCTCATCATCTTCTGACTGGCTAGATAAATCAAGACTAGAGTCCGTTTTTGAATCCACCTTTAAAGAATCCACCTTGCTTTGAGTTTTCTGAGAACCTTTTAAATTAATTACAGGGTTTTTAATTTGTGTTTCTCCTTCCGAGTTTGTGGTTAATAAATCACCTCTTATTTCCAATTCAAAAATAAGTGATGAGAACTGCTCTTTTGTTAATTGAAGAATAGTAATGTCAGTATTACTAAGCTCGGTAGCTGTTATGCTTTCTGAGCTTGACTTATTATGCTTTTCTACTTTGCGCGAACCACAGCTATAAAGTAAAAACAAAACCAATAAAAACTTAAGACACCTCATTACT
>CANROJ010000078.1 GCA_947632215.1 uncultured Flavobacterium sp.
GTATCAGCATATCCAAAAGATATTCCAAATAGCAACTTGAAGCTATGGTCAATATTTAATACCTCTCTAATTGTTTGGGCAAAGGAACCTAGGTAAGTCTGCGGAACTCCAGATAATCCATGATCGGTTAAAGATAGTAGAAAGGTTTGTCCATACATACCGATATCTCCCCCTACTCTAACGTTATCTCCAAAGCTTGGCATAAATAAAAAGGCCGCATGGGGAGCTCCAAAAAAACTAAGATTTTGATCGGCAGCCTCTCTTCTACCTTGCCGATCATCTCTATCAACACCTAAACCTTGATAATATGCCTTACCTTGTTCTTTAGCACGATAGCCGTATGGACCATAAAAAAGATCCATATCAAAAGAAAAGTCAGGTGTGAATATATCTGCCGCTCTACTCTTTAGAATTGCATCGGACAACTCCTTAAGCTTATCCCCAGAGACAATATGGGTATTCCATGGTTGTGTATTACAATTAGATGGACTGTGTTGGGCATCTTGCAAAACAGACTCGATTAAGTGATCTGGAACAACATCAGGTAAAAAGCCGCGACAAGATTTTCTTAACCTAACAACTTCATTAAAAGGCATACTTTGCCTTTTAGAATTATCTAAATTCTGATTACTCATATTTCTTATTTCGTTTAAATTATCTTAAGACAAAGCAAGCACTTATTTACTAGCTGATTAATCCGTTCGTTTTTTATGCGAACTCTACCCAAATCCTTAGTTGTACAACACTCTTTTTTTAATAATTAAATAAATCTATTTTACAAATCTCTCAGCCATTCTTGCTTGGTGATTTCATAGATGTAATTCAATTTAGGGGCTTCGCCAAAATAGCTCACCTGTTTTTGTTGTATTTTTTTTGCACCTAAACGCTCTATGGCAATCTGGGAAGGGCTATTATCTGCCCCTATATGAAAATGTACTTTCCAAACACATCTAAAAGCATAATCAAGCATCATTTTCTTGACACTATCATTAAAGTCTTTTCTCCAATACTCAACTCCATAAAAGGTGTATCCAATTAACAAAAGATCTTCGCTTTGATTATAATCGTAAAACCTAGTACTTCCAATGGTGTCTCCTGTTGCTTTTTCAACAATTCTATAGGCTCCTTTGCTTTGCAATGCTCCTTGAAAAAAGTTTTCAAACACCTTTTTCTGCCAGCGGTCCCTATTGGGATGCTGCAGCCAAACTCTAGGACCACAGGCTACGGCATACAACTGTCAAAAATCATCCTCTACTAAAGGATACAAAATCACTTTTTCATTCCCTAATATACTCTGGGAATCAAATATCATCTATGTTATTTGTAAATTAAGTTATGCATTAAATCTCTTAGCCCATACTAAAGTTTAATTATTCTACAAGATAGTAAAATTCAGCTATTTGAAAGCTATTAAATTTCCTCACTATTTCTCAATGAGCTTTGCGTTGATAGTTGCAATTTACCTTTTTAGGTAAATACCCTTGTAAATAAGAAATAAAACAACATAAAAAAAGAGCAAAAACTGCCTTACAGTCTTTGCTCTTTTTTTGAAAACAATAAAAATACATTTTATTTTTGTTGGGGTAACTCTCTAGTTAACCATCCACTTCTACTAGCTGTAGCTATGGCGTAAGGTGTAATCCAAAACAAAGCAAAAGTATAGAAAATACTATAGGTATATGCCCATAGTGAGTTTTTAATATTGTACTTGTTGGCATAAAACAGCACTTGAATACTTGAGAATAATAAAATTCCCACCAAAGCAGTAGTTATAGATTGTATAGGGAATGCAATTAAGAAAAACAACATACTAATGGTCAGTGGATAGGCCAATAAAACTTTAAGCCATTGATTTAAAAGTAAAACTCTAGCTCCCGTGGTAGATCCTTTTCTAAAGTTGGTAAATGCAAACTTACTCATTTGAATATTTTCTCTTACATTACTTCTCTCCCAACGGATAAACATTTTGTATAGTCCTTTAAAGTGTAAAGGAGTGTTGGTTAAAACATATGCATTCTTTTGAAAAAGAACATGATAACCTTGTTTTAATATATAGTTGGTCATCGAACGGTCCTCTCCAATATCGGAAGCTACTCCCATAAAGGTTTGATTAATCCACTGCTCTAAAACAGGCATTACTGCATCTTTTTTATAAGCAGCTAATGCTCCTGGAGTACATAGAACTGTTTTCAAATTACTTTGAGCCGAACGAACAAACTCAAAACTAAATACAAAACTAACGTTTAGCATCTTTGGAATAATACCTTCTTGGGTATTTAAAACAAGTACATTACCTCCTACTGCTCCACATAGTGGATCGGCCACAAACGGACTTACCAGCTGTCTTAAAGTATCCCCTTGAACAATAGAGTCACTATCTACTGTAACAAAAACATCTCCACTTGCATCATGAAATCCTCTGTATAAGGCATGTCTTTTACCTTTGTTTTGTGGTTGTTGGAAAATTTTTACTTGATCAGACAACTCCTCATAAGCTTTCTGCATCCATTGCCAAGTATCATCTTTACTTCCATCATCATAAGAAAGGATCTCTAACTTGTCTTTTGGGTAGTCACTTTGCGCCAGACTATGTAAGGTATCGTATACTAACCTACCTTCGTTATAAGCCGGAACAATCACACTAACAAAAGGAAGCTGTTCATCTTTGGCAACTACAGATGGTTTGTATTTGAAAAAATTATAAAACAAGTACACTAAAAATGCAACTTGAATACTTAAAAGGATGATACTAATTGTGGCTAGTACCTGACCAAAGGTCCCTAAACTATCGTGAAGGGTATAACTATAATGATTAGAGAACTTATATACAAAGAATGCACTTCCTATAAGCAATACAAAGCTTGCTAAAAGCACTAAGTAATCCTTGTACCCTAGATCCTGATTATTAAAATTAAACTTAGAAAATTTCTTTACTTTCATATCTCTATATGTATTAAATTCAACGATTGTTTTAAATAAACTAGAGTGTTAAAGCTTTTTTTCTACGACAATAAGCTTTAACACTTTATCATCTATTACTACATTATATAATTCAATACCTATGCCAAGGCCTCTAAAGGATGAATTAGAGCTACAAGTGCTAAAAAGTAATTTTTAAAATACCCACAGTGGGGTGATTAACTACAAAAACACCTTTAAAGGGACTAACTCCACAAGTCTAAAGGCCTAAAAACAAACCATATAAATGTCAAATTTTAACTTAAAATAGCGCTATGATATAATTTTAATTCATAATATTTTTTTTATTAACAAAGGTTTTCAAACACACAGTATACCTACTTTTCTAATGTAATTAACGCCATAAACAATACAAGTTTGTAGCCAACATATACTGTCTTTTATTTAATTGCTACTAGATAAGTGAGTTAATGTAATATTACTTTATTATTTTTGTCATAAATTAAATAGCCATGATCATTATAGACTCTTTTTCTAATAACCCCTATTTCAATATAGCCTTAGAGGAATATTTACTGTATCAATACCCAAGCCAAGAGATCTTTCTTTTATATATAAACGACCCTTCTATTATTATTGGTAAGTTTCAAAACACCTTAGCCGAGATTAACCAAGACTACGTGGAGCAAAAACAAATTAAAGTAGTAAGACGCATGAGCGGTGGAGGTGCAGTATACCATGACTTAGGTAATCTAAACTTCTCCTTCCATAGTGAGCTGAATCAAAGTGAATTCATGGATTTCTCTAAATTCACTAAACCGGTTTTAAACGTATTACAACGCAAAGGAGTTCCAGCAGCCTTACAAGGACGCAATGATTTATATGTAGGTGAGAAAAAGTTTAGCGGAAATGCCAAACTAGCCCGCAATGGCAAGGTGATTCAACATGGGACTATCTTATTTGATTCCAATATGGCAGTATTAACAGATGCTCTAAAGGTGAATCCTTTAAAATACAAAGACAAAGCTGTTAAATCAAACCGCTCTCGAGTAATTAACTTAAAAGAGTGTTTTGATACTCCTATTACCATTAAAGAATTAAAGCAAGCCCTTATACAGGAAATGATTACCTTGTTTGACAATACAACTATTTATAACCTTACCCCTGAAGATATCCAAGGAGTAGAGAAACTAATCGAAGAAAAGTACAATACATGGGATTGGAATTTTGGTTTTTCACCTAAGTATAATTTTACAAATGCCATTAAAGTACCGGCCGGCTATATTGAACTACATTTAGATGTAGAAAGAGGTGGGAAAATAAAAGCAGCCAAAATATTTGGGGATTTCTTTGCCTCTAGCCCTATTGAAGAATTAGAACAGATGCTAATTGACAAAAATCACGATATAGAACAAATACAAGCTTTACTACAAACTATAGATATCACCAATTACTTTGGAAAAGTAACCGTAGAGCAAATCATTGATCTTTTCAAGTAACTCCTGTTGTATTTACCTATTAAGGTAAAAGACTCTATAGCTTACAAAAGTAAAATACAATAATAGGCAGTAAACAAATAGACCTAGCTTCACTCCAGATTGGAGTCAAGCTAGGTCTTTTTTTGCCTTCTAATCTTATTACCTAGTTATAACTATAGTTTTTTTTTATTGGTTTTATTGATTATTTGGCACAATTTTTACATAAACCCTAGTTGAAATAAATTTTACAAACAACTAGATAAATAAAGCAAACATAAAAAGAAATAAAGATGTTGTTTTGTAGAAATAAAAAATGTAATGAATATGAAAAGATTAAGACAAATGAAATCCCTGTTAATTTTAGCAATTTCTACAATGTTTATTGTTAGTTGTAGTAATGATGATAATACGGGATTTGACATGAATTTAACCCCAAGTCAAATTTTATCTAGTACACCCTGGGAAACCACATCAGCGGTAGATAATACAGGTAAGCAAGTGGAATTAACCGATCCAAATGTAAGTAACTTCGTAGGGTTTGCTTACTTTAAAGAAAATGGAACCTTCACTATGTTTAACTTAGATGATTCTCCAAAGATGCAAGGAGATTGGAGTATTTCACCAGATGGAAAAACTCGTACTATTGTTGCTAAAAATGATCAAGGTGAAATTCTTTTTACAAGAGTGGTAGACATCACTGTTCTAACACAACAAGAATTTACTTACCGTATTTATCCTAATGAAGCAGATACTCAAGTATACTATGATATAGTTCACACGCCTACTACACATCAGGAACCTGCACTAAGTCCTAGTCAAATTTTATCTAGCACACCATGGGAAACCACAAAAGCGCTAAACAGCCAAGGTCAAGAAGTAGATTTAAGTGATTCTAATGTGATTAACTTTGTAGGTTTTGCTTACTTCAACCAAAATGGTACTTTCGCTATGTATAATCTAGATGACTCTCCAAAAATGCAAGGAGATTGGAGTATTTCACCAGATGGAAAAACTCGTACTATAGTAGCTAAAAATGACCAAGGAGAAACTCTTTTCACAAGAGTAGTAGACATTACTGTTTTAACTCCACAGGAGTTTACTTACCGTATTTTCCCTGAAAAGAATAATACACAAGAGTACTATGATATAGTTCATACTCCTACCACACATAAGCAACCAAGTATTACTCCTAGCCAGGTACTTTCAAGTACTCCATGGGAAACTACTTCTGCCATTGATAACAATGGTAACAAAGTTGGTTTACAGGATGTTAATGTAATTAATTTTGTTGGCTACGCATACTTTAAAGAGGACGGTACTTTTACTATGTACAACTTAGATGATTCTCCAAAAATGCAAGGAGATTGGAGCGTATCTGCAGATGGACAAACACGTACTATTGTAGCTAAAAATGATCAAGGAGAGACTCTTTTCACAAGAGTAGTGGAAATTACTGTATTGACATTTGAAGAATTTACTTACCGTATTTACCCGGATGAAAATAATACCGAGGTATACTATGACATAGTTCATACTCCTACTACGCATCCAGAACCATAAGAGATTATAAAGTTTATAATGTTGTTTTTTTTCTAAAGGTGAGTTAACTAATTGTTGACTCACCTTTTTTGCTAGTAGCATCTTTTAGTTTAAATTTTTTTGCTGTAAATAATCCTTTACAGGTTTGCTCTTGCATACGGCATTTTTAAAATACTGGTACATATTGTCCAAAAACTGCTTCCAGCTTAATTAAGGTTAAGAGCGTCCTTTCTTGTTGGATGCTCTATAACCAATGATTCCTTGAGTTTTGACTATGTTTTCTTTGTATAGAATAAAAACTATTAACATCCATACTTTTACCGTAGGTTTTTGAATTTTACGCTAAAGCGATATGTCACTTAGGTTTTATAAAACACCTGCAAGGAGTTTTATACAGGTGGAACGCACAGTTTATTCGGCTCTACTTGTCGGACTTTAAACCGTAATAATGTAGTACCGTTGAAATGTTTACTTTTTTGATTATCCCACTTATTTCCATTTGAAAAAAATATTTAAAGTTTAACAGTGTTACCTTTGTTTGTCAAACTACTTTGTCTATTTTTGTATTTAAATGAACATTTAACTTAATTTTAGTCAAACATGTTGAACATTGGAGAACGAATCACGCAGTTAAGAAAGCAATTCAACTTATCTCAAGAAGAGCTTGCTAAGAAAATAGGAGTATCCAGAACCATCATTGGAAATTACGAACGCAACACAAATACTCCATCTATTGAGGTTTTGATAAAAATTGCTAAAACGTTCAATGTAACGGTAGATTATCTTATCGGAGAGACAGAATTATCTTCTTACGACAAAGATATCTTAAAACGAATTGAAGACATTAATAAATTAGACAAGAACACAAAAGAGCATTTGTTCTTTTTGGTAGATAATGTTATTCAGAATTTTAAAACAAAAAAAGCTTTTGCTCTTTAAAACGTATAGATTATGAACACCATAACCGCATCCAAAATTAATCAGAAGGTAAATACCCTGCCTGAGAAACTTTTACAGGAATTAGATGATTATATCGATTTTCTAAAATATAAATACGCTCAAAAAGATAGGAGCGATGATTTAACAGAACAACAAATAAAATTAATAGAAAAAGGCAAAAAAGATATTGCCCAAGGTAAGGTAATTTCACATACCGAAGCAAAACAAAAAATAAAAAACTATATTAAAAGCAAACACCGTTAATAGAAATAGTTTGGTCTGAAACCGCCTTGGAAACTTTTTTTAAAGTTATTGATTATTTATTTGACCATTGGACTGATAAGGAAATTGAAGCTTTTGAGAAAAACGTTGATACACTTATAGAAAACCTTTCATCTTTTAACCAAATATGCCTCGAAACAAAATTATTTGGCTATCGTAAATGCGTTATAGACAAACATAATTCACTAGTGTACCATATTGAAAACAATATACTATATCTTGTAACTTTTATCGATAACAGAAGTAATCATTCCGATTGATACTTTTTATAAATCATTGATGCCTTTATCCCTAAGAAAAGAATTCAGAGTATTCTACAATAAAAAAGGAGCCGTCTCACTATAGACCATTTAGGTGAGGTATAAAAAATAGCACTAAATTATAATATCTACTACTATTTTTACGTAATTTTATTATCAGTTCTATATCGTTCTTTCAGTACTTTACAAGTAGAAGACTCCTACTATAAATAATTACTATTATTCCATAAAATAAGAGTATCCTAATACACTGTATGTAGAACGGTATAATTTATAAGCTTATCCATAACTCAGCTAAGCCAAATAGCTAAGACAGTGAAAAACTACTTTAGATTAGTATCTTTGTTTGAGTATTGCAACAATTAAAATTTATAAATCAACGTCCATGCAAAGCAACAATCCATTACACGGCAAAAAGCTAGTAGATATCTTAGAGGAGTTAGTAGATTATTACAAAGGCTTCGAAGGGTTGTCTAATCAAATAAGTATTAGATGTTTCACTCACGATCCTAGTATTAACTCGAGCTTAAAGTTTCTAAGAAAAACCCCATGGGCTAGAGCTAAAACAGAAAGCTTATATCTTTACGTGCTTCGTCAAAAGGCTAAGCAACAAAAATTACAACAAAACAATCTAGATAATACTGCTTCGGATAATATATCCTAAAGAGATACTTCTGTCTTTAAATTACAA
>CANROJ010000079.1 GCA_947632215.1 uncultured Flavobacterium sp.
TAATTTAGGATGCAAAAAAAGGGGGCTGTCTTCAATTGTGAGACAGCCCCTTGGTTTTATACGTAATTGAGTTTTTACTATTGTAATTGCTTTTTATTATTTTGGATATATTCTATTTCCTGGGCTTGTATTTGCTGGCCTTGTAAATCATCTGTGGGAATACTTTGTTCTACTGTAGTTGGCTTTTTCTTGTTTTTATAAAAAGGAATAAAATAAGTAATAGTATAATTAAAACCTACCCCTATAGCTCCACTGTGTTTTTTGTTAAATCCAGGAATGTATAAGTTTTCAAAATCTTCGGGTTGCTTCTGGGTTAAAAGCCCATTAAGTCTTAAAGAAAAGCCCATAAAGAAGTTGTTAAATACTCTGGTCTGTATTCCAGCTACTAGTTCTACCCAATGAGCAGATAGGCCGTCTTGCTTTGTATTGGGATAGATTTTTTCGCTAGGAAAATACGGATTAGTGGTGTAGATCTGATACCAATCTAGTGTTTGTGAGAAATTACTAAATCCATATCTAAATCCTATATAGATTTCATCCTCGGCATTTAGCCAGTTTTGATATAAATTAAAATTAGCTCCTAGTTTTATAAAGTTACCTTTAGTGGTAAAACCATAGCTGTATTCATTTCTTTGCATGCGGTCATTTCCAATCTCACCAGCTAAATACCAGTTTTTTGTTAAGCGGTAATCTGCCACTACTTCAAAACCACTATATGTTTTGTCATACATCGAGCGAGTAAGACGAAAAAGATCCATCCCAACTCTAAGACCATAACGTTGTGGAAAGACTTCTATTTGAGTTGTATTGCTATTAGATTGTGGTAAAATTTCTTTTTGAGTTTCTATCTCAATTTGTTGTCCCTGCACAATTGAGCAAACAAAAAGAAGACCTAAACTAATAAAATATTTTAAGATGTGCTTGTTCTTCTGAGGTGATTTCATTGGTTTGAGTTTGATATTGTTGAATCCAATTTCCTTCGCTTTGGTTTGCTTTTCCATTTAAAAGTGGAGAGCTTCCATCTTGGTTTAAATAAAAATTTGAGACGTATCCACATGCTTTATTTAAAAAGAAGGTCTCTATGCGATAGGAAAAGGTTAAGGTGTCACTTTTAACGCTTAATTCCTGACCATTTTGAGTCAAGCTTTCCAACACCCAAGAGGTAGTTTGTTGATCTAGACGAAAAGGTAAGATTATTTTATTTCCAATGCTTTGAATTAGGTGATCTGGCTCAGATACAGCGTAAGCTCTTACAATGCCGTTGTTGGGAATGTCCTGGTCTAAATATTCATAAAACTCTACAACCAAGCTAGGAGTAGTAGGCTCTTGAGCCGAGCAAATATCATCTTTTTCACATCCACTTAGTCCAATGAAGCCGATAGATAAGATTAAAGCTGTGATTATTTTTTTCTTCATATACTACATTTATCCTCTCTAAAGGATTTAAAGTGTCAAAAATACTAAAACAAATTAGATAACCTCTAAAAAATATGGACTTACCTAATCTTTAATCTAAGTGGTGGGAATCATTAAAGAGTACATTTTTAAAGTCTATCACAGATAAATGCTCTGGGTAGTGGTCGAATTTGTTAAAAAACATCATAGTTAGTCTTAAAAAAGTGGCTGTGTAACATTATATGTTTTAAATTACCAATATAAAGTAAAATTTGTTGGTATGCAGTTTATGAAAAAAATATTTTTGTTTCTTATTTTATTTCCAATTCTTAGCCAAGCTCAAAGAATTGAAATTCCCTATTATGACCATGGGGGGTGGATGCTTGTCAAGTTAAGAATCGATGGAGAGCAAAGAAACTTTATCTTTGATACTGGTTGGGATGGACTTGCTATTCGAAAGAGTTTACTCAATGAATATAAAACTACTACTAGCGTTAATGCTGTTGATGCAAATAATGTTACACAAGAGGTGCAAATGCTTAAGGTTAAAAGTATGAGTGTGGGAGATTACACCTTCTATAATCTACACTTTACAAACTTGGAAGATTTTCCAATGTTAAATGATCCCATTTTTGACTGTTATCAAATCGATGGTATTCTAGGAAATCTGATTTACCGCGATAGAGTTATGCAAATTGATCCAGAGAGAAAGAAAATTATCCTTCAAGATCCATCACTTGAGCTTTTAGCTGATTTAGAACAACAGGGATTTACCGCGATAAACAATGCAAATACAACGAATCAGAATCGTATTGTGCTTCCCATGGAAGTGGCTGGCAGTACCAGAGAGTTCTTATGGGATACTGGAGATACCGGATATATTTCTATTGGAGTGGATAATCAAATAATTTCCTATTTACCACAAGTGAATTTTAATAAATATCTTGGGGTGGGCAGCGTTGGTGCCTTTGGTATGGATTCTAAAATAACCCAGAGTTTTATTGCTCCTGATTTAGATGTTCAAATTGCAGGACTGAATTTAAAGAATCAAGAGGTGAGTTTTTTAGCTAATAATTTTGTTTCTCAAGTAGGAGTGGAGTTTGTAAAGCAATTTCATTTGGTATATTTTCCTTCTATGAATAAGATTTTTTTAAAAAATAGACAAAATCCTCCAAAGGTTATATCTACTCTAGAGAAGGTTGGTTTTGGTATTGCTTTTTACAAAGGCTATTATACTATAGCAGCCATAGGTGAGCATAATAAAGACTTTGAATTAGGAGATATTGTTCTGGCTATAGATCAAGTTCCAATCGGACAGATGTGTGATTATAGGATGTATTTAAGGACCTCTACTCATAGACCTGCCATTACAATATTCAGAGAAGGAGAAGAGCTAACCATTTAAGAGAAAATAATAGACACAAATAAAAAACCGCCTTAGAGAACTCTAAGGCGGTTTTTTTAATAAATTTTATATTAGTAAAGTTTACTGTTATTTTAACTCTAGTAAAACCACGTTTTCTACGTGATGAGTTTGAGGAAACATATCCACAGGTCTAACTTTAATAACTTTGTATTTCTCATCCATAAGAGCTAAGTCTCTAGCTTGTGTGGCTGAGTTACAACTTACATATACTACACGTTTAGGAGCAACATCTAAAATCATTTGCACTACATCTTTATGCATACCATCGCGTGGAGGGTCGGTAATAATTACATCTGGATGACCATGGGTGTTTATAAATTCTTCATTGAATACATTTTTCATGTCTCCTACAAAGAAATCACAATTTTCTATATTGTTGCGTTTAGCATTTAATTTAGCATCTTCTATGGCTTCAGGAACTGCTTCAACACCAATTACTTTAGCTGCTTTTTTAGATACGAATTGAGCAATAGTTCCTGTACCTGTATAAAGATCATATACTAATTCATTTCCTGAGAGTCCAGCAAAATCTCTTGTGATTTTATATAGTTCATAAGCCTGTGCAGAGTTAGTTTGATAGAAACTCTTAGCATTGATACTAAATTGAAGACCTTCCATTTCTTCTAAGATATAATCACGACCATGGTATAGGATAACATTTTGATCGTAAATTGTATCGTTTGCCTTTGCATTTACAACATATTGTAAAGAGGTAATCTCGGGGAAGCTTTGCTTTAGGAAATCAAGTAATAATTCACGTTTTTCTTTGTTGTCTTCAAAAAATTGTACCAACACCATTACTTCGTTTGTTGAAGTAGTACGAATCATTAAAGTACGCAATAATCCTTCTTGGTCGCGAGGATTAAAAAATGATAAGTCGTTTTTATTAGCGAAATCACGTACAGCATTTCTTATTTGATTTGAAGGGTCTTGTTGAAGATGACATTTAGTAATGTCAAGGATTTTATCCCACATACGAGGAATATGGAATCCTAAAGCGTTTGCTTTTCCTATTTCTTGACCACTTTCTATTTCCTGGGGTGTTAACCAACGTTGGTTGGAGAAAGAAAATTCCATTTTATTTCGATAAAATAAAATATCTTCCGAACCTAAAATAGGTTCGAATTCAGGTAAGTCAACCTTTCCAATTCTCTTTAAGTTATTATATACTTCTTGGTTTTTGTAAACTAATTGTTGGCTATAATCCATGTTTTGCCATTTACAACCACCACATGCTCCAAAGTGTTGACACACGGGCTGAATTCTATGTGGAGAAAGTTTGTGGAAATGAATGGCTTTACCTTCATAAAAAGCTTTTCTCTTTTTCAAGGTTTGCACATCAACCACATCTCCCGGAACTACATTAGTAATGAAAATTACCTTTCCATCTGGAGCTTTAGCTACCGAAACGCCTTTTGCACCTGCATCAAGGACTTCTACGTTTTGAAATACGATTCTTTCTGTTCTTTTTCTACTCATGGCGCAAAAATAATCTTTTATTCATATACAAACAATGGAGTTAACTAAAATAGAAGTGTTGTTTTTGACTTATAATTAATTATTAATCAGCTACTTGTCTTTTACGTTGATAATTTAGACTCATTCTAATTCTTAGGTGGTCTAAAAAATATTTAAAAACAGAAAAATTCAAGCTTTATAGTGCGATAATTAGCACTTAGATATATGGCGAATTCTAGTGGTAAAATAAAGTTAAGATGTAAAACTATTAGCTTTAAAAATCTGTAATTTAGAATATTTTACCTACCTTGCTTTTAATTAATTCAAGAAAAAAACAAAAAACAATGTCACAGCAGTTAAATTCACAAAGCATAATGGAGTTAGAACATATTCATGGAGCTCATAACTATCACCCCTTACCGGTGGTGTTAAATAAAGGCCAAGGTGTATATGTATGGGATGTAGAAGGCAAGAAATATTTTGATTTTCTATCGGCATATTCTGCCGTGAATCAAGGACATTGTCATCCCCAGATCATTCAAGCCATGATTGATCAAGCCCAAAGACTTACCTTAACCTCTCGTGCATTTTACAACGATAAGCTAGGGGTTTTTGAAAAGAAAATCACCGAGTTGTTTGGCTTTGATAAGGTTTTACCTATGAATTCAGGTGCCGAAGCTGTTGAGACGGCTTTAAAAATAGCTCGTAAATGGGGGTATGAGAAAAAAGGTATTCCAGAAGAATCTGCACAAATAGTTGTTTGTGAGAATAATTTCCATGGACGTACCACTACTATTATTTCCTTTTCAAATGATAGTGATGCCAGAAAAGATTTTGGACCCTATACTAAAGGCTTCATTAGTGTACCTTATGATGATATAGATGCATTAGAAAAGGTGTTTATGGCCAACGATAAATTAATTGCTGGTTTTTTAGTTGAACCTATACAAGGAGAGGCTGGTGTATATGTACCTGAGCCAGGTTATTTGGCTAAAGCAAAGGAGTTGTGTCAGAAGTATAATATTTTATTTATCGCAGATGAGGTACAAACAGGTATTGCTAGAACTGGTAAATTACTAGCCATAGATCACGAAAATGTAAAGGCTGATATATTGGTCTTAGGTAAAGCTCTCTCGGGAGGGGTGTATCCTGTTTCAGCCGTATTGGCTAATGATTCTATCATGGAGGTGATTCAGCCTGGGCAACATGGTTCTACCTTCGGAGGTAATCCAATTGCGGCAGCCGTTGGTGTTGCAGCCCTGGATGTAATAATACAAGAAAACTTAGCAGATAATGCATTGGAGTTAGGAGAATTATTTCGAAAAGAGTTAAATAAGTATATTGAAAACAGCACTATATGTACCAAAGTTAGAGGGAAAGGTTTATTAAATGCTATTTTAATCAATGATACTCCTACTAGTGAGACTGCGTGGAATATCTGTCTAAAATTGCGTGACAATGGACTCTTAGCTAAGCCAACCCATGGTAATATTATTCGATTTGCACCGCCGCTTGTTATAAATAAAGAACAAGTACTGCAGTGTGTACAAATTATTATATCTACCTTAAAAGAATTCGAAAAATAGAACTAATATATTTAGATTTTTAATTTAACGCCCTCTTGTTTTAAAAAACAAGAGGGCGTTTTTTGAATAATGCAGTTAAATAGTGTTTTGTTCTGATTATTTATTAATTTTTTAAAAAGTGAATATATTAAGAGGTCTTGTTATGGAAAAAACATAATTTAGCATAAAAAGGTATTAAAATAATGTGTTAAACCTGACCTGAAAATAAAATAAATATAGTTTCCCTTTTTTTTTAGTAACAATATGCGTATTTTCGTAATAAGATTTGATAGGGATACTATGTTATTTAACATAAATTAGTTTCCTTAAAATTACATTAAATATAATAATGAATAAGAAAGCACTTTTAGTGGTAGACTTGCAAAATGATTTTTTAGAAGGTGGAGCCTTGGCTGTTAATAATTCCAATGCAATTGTGCCGATTATAAATCAAATTCAAGATAAATTCGATTTAGTTGTAGCAAGTCAAGATTGGCATCCCCAAGGACATGAGAGCTTTGCTAGTGCTCATCCAGGAAAGAAGTTATTTGACAAAATTGATTTACATGGTATCACTCAGGTTTTGTGGCCTGATCACTGTGTTCAAAATACTAAAGGAGCAGAGTTTAGCTCTTTATGGCAAAGTGAAAAAGCAAGCTGTATATTTCGAAAGGGAACCTTGAGTAGCGTAGATTCCTACAGTGCTTTCTTTGATAATGATCATTTAAATACTTCAGGGCTTTTAGGATATTTAAAAGAGCAACAAGTCTCTGAATTATATCTATGTGGTTTAGCGGCAGAGTTCTGCGTGTTTTATAGCGCTAAGGATGCGGTAAGAAATGGGATAAAAACATTTTTCCTTGATTTTGCAACCGCGCCAATCAATAAACAAGCTTTAGAGCAAGCACATAAAGAATTACATGATCTAGGAGTGGTTGTAGTTAAACAAATCAGCGACTTAGATGCCTTAGGGGTAGCTAAGAAAAGCAAAGGATAAGCATTTTTATGAAGAGCTACAATAGGTTTAATTTTTTTAAACATACTTTTTGTGATTGGCAACTAGTAGATTCTAATGTGATACAGCAAAGAGAGCCTGATTATAAAAGTAAAAGCGGTAGTTTTTATTATTTTGAACAAGAAGGTCTTTATAGATATTCCAATCATTGGGGTAGAGCTGCAAATTGCAGATGGAGAATTAATAAAAGTCAAAACCAGAGTAATAATTATATAGTTGGTTATGCCAAATGGCAAGACTTTTATCCTAATGATGAGAATAGCGAGTTGTTTGTTATTTGCTATGATCCTATGACAAAACAAGTAGATTTTGCACATAAGATGCAGGATTCTTCAAAGCAAGGGATTTATAGAACAGCAAGTGCTACAAGTAAAAGGATAGCAAAAATAAAACAGGTTTTACAAAACGATGACTGGTTTAAATACGTTGGGCATTGTGATTTTAATCAGGCACAAGAATTTTTAATAAATCAACTGATCCAAACAAATGAGGATTTTTTGGCTATAAAAAGAAAGTTATTACCTCCCTTATAAAGATAGGGAAAACTTAATCTTTTAAAGTAAGTAATATTGATTTGAGTTAAATTTAAAAAGCAAATAAACTATGAAAAAAATTACATTATTAGCAGCATTATTAGTAGGTGGAGCATTTACTATGGGTGCACAGACAATTGAAAAACCAAAATTCTCTGAGAAGGTTGGAACTACTCCTATTCAAAAAGGAAACTGGATGGTTGGATCTTCTGTTGGATCAACAGGATATAGTTTCGAGGAAAAGAGTTTTAACATTAATGTATTACCAAGTGCAGGATACTTCATCACCGATGGACTTGCCGTAGGTTTACAAGCTGGTGCTGGTTTACAAACAATAAAGCATGGTAAAAACATTTGGAATTACAAAGTTATGCCTTTTGCAAGATACTACTTCCCAGAAGGAGCTAGTGAAACAGGACGTTTCTTTGGTCAAGGAGCAATTGGTGTTTCTGGTTTTTCACAAAGAGAAGGAGGAAGTGAAAATTCATTTGCATTTAGTGTAAACGCTGGATATTCTCACTTTTTAAGCAGAAATGTTGCTTTAGAAGGTTTACTAGGATATAACTACAGCAAAAGTAATTTAGCAGATGCTAAAGCACAAAATGGTTTAGGATTTTCTGTTGGTTTCCAAATTTTCTTAGGAAAATAGACAATCACCAAAATAAAATAATTAAAAAGAGTCAACTCAAGTAGGTTGGCTCTTTTTTTATGGAATT
>CANROJ010000080.1 GCA_947632215.1 uncultured Flavobacterium sp.
ATAGTAAAAAAAAATATGTTCGTCAAATATTAGCAAGTAAAAATAAAAAAGCCTTCACATCTAGGTAAAGGCTTAATTTATAAAGTAGTCTGAAATGGACTCTAAAGACGACCACCTGACTATGAGTTAATCTTTGTTTTTTTCAAACATTAGCTGTTTTACTTTTTCTTTATCTTCTTTCTCTTTTTTCAAGTCAAACATGGTACCAAAGACTCTATCCCAAAAAGTATTACTCACCCCGAAGCCCAATTCTTCATCTTTATAATGATGCAGGTGATGGTTACTCCAAAGAGGTTTCATCCACTTAAATGGAGGTGCAATGGCGTGTATTGCATAATGCATAGAGGCATAAAGGAGATAACCGATCATAAAGCCAGGAAAAAATCCAAATGTATACGCCCCCAGAAGTAAATACTGTATTGCAAAAATAATGCTAGCCAATAATATACTAGGCACAGGTGGCATAAACAGCCTTTGTTTATCCCTTGGGTAATGATGGTGATTACCGTGAAATATGTAAGCCACGCGAGCTAGTGATTTATTCTCACTAACCATATGAAATAAATAGCGATGGGCCAAATATTCAAAGAAGGTCCAAAAAACGACCCCGCCTAAAAACAATAAACCTAAAGTAAGTCCACTTAAATAATACTTAGAAAAACCCAAGTAAATTATAAAAGAGAGCAAAGGAATATACATACCCCAAATCACCCAAGGATTACCCTTGGTTAACATCTCTAAATAAGGATTTTTAAATAATCGTGCTTGGCCCTTATTATTAATCTTCTCAAACTTCATATCTACATATTAACTTAAATTTAAGCCAATATACACTTTTTACCATTTCATTACAACACTTCCCCATGTAAATCCACTACCAAAAGCAGCTAAAACTACCACATCTCCTTTTTTGATTTTATCTTGTTCAAAGGCTTGTGTCAGGGCAATTGGAATAGATGCGGCCGTAGTATTTCCAAAATATTGAATGTTATTGAAAACCTGGTGATCGCTTAATTTAAATTTTTGTTGGATATACTGAGAAATTCTAAGATTAGCTTGATGAGGAACAAGTAAATCAATATCCTCTATAGTTAAATCATTTGCTTTTAATCCTTCTTGAATTACTTCACTAAAACGAACTACTGCGTTTTTAAACACAAATTGCCCATTCATATGTGGATAGTAACTCTCATCCTCTGGATCATTGTCTGCAAGAATATCATTTACCCAACGTCCTCCCATTCCAGGGGCTAATAAAGCAAGCTCCTCGGCATGTTCTCCTTGTGAATGTATATGAGTGGATAGAATTCCGCTCTGATCCTCACTTCGAGATAGAATAGCAGCTCCTGCCCCATCTCCAAAGATTACCGAAACAGACCTACCTCTTGTTGTTTTATCTAAACCTTTAGACTGCACTTCTGAACCTACTACTAGAATATTTTTATACATTCCTGTTTTTATGTATTGGTCTGCTACCGATAAGGCATATATAAATCCTGAACATTGCGCTCTAATATCTAAAGCAGCAACCGTATCAAGTCCTAATTCATGTTGTAGAGTAACTCCAGGTCCTGGAAAATAATAATCTGGACTCAAAGTGGCGAAAACAACAAAGTCAATGTCTTTGGCCTCTACATTGGCACGAGACATGGCTATTCTAGCTGCCTTAATCCCCATACCAGAGGTAGTATCTTCACTTAAACTAACATGTCTTCTTTGCTCTATACCAGTTCTTTCAATAATCCATTGATCATTGGTGTCCATTATTTTGGATAAATCCTCATTAGTTACAATGTTATCTGGAACATAGTAACCCAATCCTGTTATCTTAGATCTATACATTGATTGATATTGATTAAATTATCTTGCAAAAATAGCAATAATTCACTCAAAGTAAACAATCATGTAATTTAAAACCTATATAAATCAAATGATATCAATAAAATAATCTATATTCGTAGCACGAACCAAACCTATTTTAAATGAAAATAATAAAAAGTACAATTTTATCTTTATTCCTAGTCAGCGCCATGTACGCACAAGAAAATCTTACCTATCAAACTCCCTCATCTGAAATCTTAGAATTAGCTGAGTTCCAAAGAGCTCCTTCGGTTTCGATTGATAGTCAAATGAAATATATGTTATTATCTTACCGTGATACATATAAGACATTGGAGGACTTAAACTTAAATGAAATAAAACTTGCTGGTCTTCGTATTAATGTAGATGCTAATATCTCAAGTACAACTACTTTTATTACTAATTTAAAAATTAGTGAAATAGGTACTAAAAATGAACTTCAAGTTAAAAACCTTCCGCAAAACCCAAGAATTAGTAATATTACCTGGTCTCCAGACCAAAGTAAAATTGCCTTTACTAACTCTATAGCCTCAGGTACAGAACTATGGGTAATAGATGTTGCCACAGCAGTAGCTACAAAGTTAAGTGATGCTAATTTAAATGCTAACTTAGGCAATCCTATTTCATGGTATTCTGATAACCAAAGAATCTTGGTTAACGTTATCCCATCTAATAGACAACCTTTAATTGATACAAGTAAAAATATACCAGCAGGTCCAATTGTATCTGTAAGTGAAGGAGTAGTTTCTTCCAATAGAACTTACCAAGACTTACTTAAAAACAAAACAGACGAGGCTAACTTTGAAACATTAGTACTTTCAGAATTGCACACAATTGATATGCAAGGGAATAGTACTCTATTTAAAAAAGCAGATCTATTTTTAGGTCAAAGCTTCTCACCTGATGGAAAATATGTTCTTGTAACTTCGTTGAAAAAACCATTCTCTTATCTTGTACCGTTAAACCGTTTCCCTATGGAAAGTGTGGTATATGACTTAGATGGTAAATTAGTAAAAACAGTTAACCAACTTGCGTTAAATGAAATATCTCCTAAAGGATTTATGGCTGTAAGAGAAGGTAAAAGAAGTTTAAGCTGGAGAGCAGACAAACCTTCTTCTTTATTTTTCGTAGAGGCTTTAGATAATGGTGATCCAGCTGTAGATGTTCCATACAGAGATCAACTATCTTCATGGGATGCTCCTTTTGACAAACCAGCAACACCTTTAATCAAATTAAAACAACGTTACTCTGGTGTTGGATGGGGTAATGAGAACTTAGCCGTAGTATACGAGCAGTGGTTCGATACCAGAAACATTAAAGCTTTCCTTTTTAATCCAAGTAAAGAAGATTCTGGGGTTTTAATCGAAGATAGAAACTCTCAAGATGCATATAGCGATCCTGGAAACTTTGAGTTTACAAGAAACCAATATGGTAGAAATGTTTTACTTATCAATGGAAATAACTTATACCTAATTGGAAGTGGATTCACGCCAAAAGGACAATTTCCTTTCATCGATGAGTTTAATACAAAAACATTAAAAACAAAAAGATTATACCAATCTCCTTACACGGACAAGGCAGAAAACATTCAAAGTATAGAAAATATTAAAAAAGGATTAGTGTTGGTTTCTATTCAAAGCCCTACAGAATATCCTAACTTCTACTTACTTAATATCAACAAGAAAAATAGTTTAACTGCTCTTACACACTTTGAAAATCCATTTAAAGCATTAGAAGGAGTGTACAAAGAAATTATCACTTACCAAAGAGAAGATGGACTTCCATTATCTGGAACCCTATACCTTCCAAAGGGTTATGATAGAGAAAACAAAACAGAAAAACTACCTTTATTAATTTGGGCTTATCCAAGAGAATTTAAAGATAGAAATAGTGCCTCTCAGGTAACTAATAACTCTAATACATTTACTTTCCCTAGTTATGGTTCTTTTATTTACTGGGTAAATAAAGGATATGCTGTATTAGATGATGCTTCTTTCCCAATTGTTGGTGAAGGTTCAGAAGAACCAAATGATACTTTTGTTGAACAATTAGTAGCCAATGGTAAAGCGGCTATCGATGCAGTAGATCAATTAGGTTATATTGATCGTAGTAGAGTTGGAGTTGGAGGACACTCTTACGGGGCGTTTATGACTGCAAACTTACTTACTCATTCGGACTTATTTGCTGTTGGTATCGCTCGTAGTGGTGCATACAACAGAACTCTTACGCCTTTTGGATTCCAATTAGAGCAAAGAAACTATTGGGAAGCTTCAGATGTATACAACCAAATGTCTCCATTTATGAATGCTGAGAAAATGAAAACTCCTATGTTACTTATCCACGGAGAAGCCGATAATAACTCTGGTACTTTTACTTTGCAAACAGAGCGTTATTTCCAAGCTTTAAAAGGTTTAGGTGCTCCAGTGAGAATGGTTATCTTACCAAAAGAAAGCCATGGTTATGTTGCTAAAGAAAACATCATGCATACCCTTTGGGAGCAAGATCAGTTCTTAGAAAAACACCTAAAAAACAAAGAGTAATTTACCCAGCTCTTTTACAATAGAAAACGGATTCTAACCCATGGGGCTAGAATCCGTTTTTATTTATGGCAAAACACTGCATAATACGGCAATAAAAAAAGAGTAATACTTTGGCACTACTCTTTTTTCTATTGATCTTTCGATAATGTATTGTTTGGTTTATTGGTATTTCTTTAAAGCTAATTTAATTTGGGTACCAGGCTCAATGTAAAGTGGACTATCAAAGCAAATACTACGCTCTGGTGTAAGGGCACATTTAATCAAATAACCATCCCCTTTGAAGTAGTTTTCTTCTACCTCTACTTCTAACTTACCTTTGGTATTACTACGCATTAACTGATGAGGATACACTAACATGAGTTCATCTTGTTTTGGATTTTCCATAAAATCAGAAAAGTATAATTCATTGACTTCTCCAAATAAAGAAGCAACATATTTACTACTTGGGTATTCATATACCTCATCTGTTGGTCCAAAATCAACTACTTCTCCATCTTCTAAAACTACTGTTTGATCAGCAAATCCCAACGCATCTAAGCTGTCATGGGTAGCGACAATACAACTAATGCCTTGTTGTTTTAAATAACTAAACAAGCCTCTTCGTAAAGCACTTCTCCTAGAGTAATCTATATGTGAGAATGGTTCGTCTAATAAAAGTAACTCAGGATCACTTGCAAGTACTCTAGCAAGAGCTACACGTTGTTGTTGTCCACCACTTAGATTTTTCACAGGCTCATTAGCATACTTTTGTAAATCAACAATTTTTAATAATTGATCTATTCTCTGCTCTTTTGCTTGTAAATCGGTATTTGAAAGATTCTTACCCACATTCTCACTTACAGTTGTGTAAGGCATTAAATCAAAATCTTGGGCTAGATAATTCATATTATCCATTCCTGGTATAAGGTTATAAGCTGGGCCTAATACAGGTGCATTATTCCAGTAAATATTTCCTTGATCTAAGTCTTTCAAACCATAAATAAGTTTCAACAAAGTACTTTTACCACAGCCGCTTTCTCCAATTAAAGCTACGTGTACTCCTTTTTCTAAAACTAAATTAATATTTTTTATGATGGGTTTCCCTGGTGTATAACTAAACGATATATTCTTAAGTACTAGCATTATTATTTTTTATGTGATACAAATATAATAATAATAACATACTACAAAACGAAACTAGATTTTAATATCTACCTTTTTATTGCTTTACAATAACATCTGGTCTAATGGATTGCTACTTAATTGAATTCCAAAGGTGATAAAAATAACTACGAGGCTTTAAATACACAAAAAAAATAATTTTTACATGATGAATATCAATATATAGCTTGTTTTTTAATTACAACTTAGCAAGATTTTAAAAACAACCTATAATAATGAAAACACCAATACAATCCTTTCATATCCCCGTAATGGGCCTAGCCTATACTATTGACACTCCTATAAGAGTTGCTCAATATGGTATTTCATCCGTAGTATCGGTGATGGATGATGAATTAATGGACCAGTTAACCCAATTTTATAGCCAGAAGTTTAAACTACCTTACCAAAGCATTTCTACTAAAATAGAAGATTTTAGAGCAAAACGCATAACTGCTTATTTAAATACTTTAGATACTATTGTTAAAAGAAAACTAGACGATGTAAAATCTAACCTTTTAAAAAGTAGTCAAAGCATTAACCACTTTATGGCAATGCTACCTTCTAGTTCTGTCTTAAAGCAGACCTTAGAAAAATATGTACAGGGAAAACTAGAAGAATCTACTATGCAAGATTTTTTAAATACTCACCTACAAAGCGGAGACATAGATGTAAATATCATGACAAAGGTAGATAAGGTGAATTTTGATAAAAATCAGGCTTTACCTCAAGAGTACAACGATGCGCATGCTGCACTTCGCGGTTTTGCTAAAAGCACTCTTAATTCAAGCGTTGTATTATCGGCAGGTATGAATCCTAAACTCTTCTCTTATTTTGAAAGCTTTAAAGACTTCTATCCTACCAAGCAAGGAAACTTTAAAAAGAAGATAACTCTAAAGGTTAGTGATTACCGCTCGGCACTGATTCAAGGTAGCTATCTTGCTAAAAAAGGACTTTGGGTAAGTGAATACCGCATAGAATCAGGTCTGAACTGCGGAGGACATGCCTTTGCAACAGATGGTCTATTGCTTGGTCCAATCTTACAAGAATTTAAAGATCGCAAAGAGGAATTACAAAGTATTACTTTTGAGTTACTAGTTAAAGCACTAGAACAGAAATCTCTTGATGTTCCACTGCAAAGCCTTGAAGTAAAATTAAGCGCTCAAGGGGGAGTTGGAACACATAAAGAACATCAGTTATTATTGGACTATTACAATATAGACTCCGTTGGTTGGGGAAGTCCTTTCCTTCTAGTTGCTGAGGCTACCTCGTTAGACTCCCCTACTAGGGAGCTGCTACAAAAAGCTACAGAAAAAGATTTATTCCTAAGTAACTACTCTCCACTTGGTGTGCCTTTTAATACCTTAAGAGGAGTGAGTAATGATTACTATAAAAATCAAAGAATTAAGCAAAACAAACCAGGAAGTTCTTGTCCCAGAAAATACTTAGCCCTAGATACCACCCACAACCCTAAAGGACTTTGTACGGCTTCCTATAAATATCAAAAGATAGCATTACAAGAATTAGAGCAAGACAAAAAGGATCTAAGTCTAATGGCTTATCAAAACAAAAAGGATGCCATCACACAAAAGGCGTGCTTGTGTATTGGACTTTCCAATCCTAGTTTAATAGAACACAACCTTCCTATAAAAGGACAGAGTCAAGGAGTAGTAATATGCCCTGGACCTAATATAGCTTATTTTGATAAACAAGTTAGTTTAAAACAAATGATTGGTCATATTTATGGCACGCAAAACATAATTGAGCGTAAAGACAGGCCTAATTTCTTTATGAAAGAACTTGGCATGTATGTGGAGTATTATAAAGAACAAATACTACAATTGAAAAACGACAATGAAACTGGTCAATTAAAAAAAATCTATAAAGCAACAAAAAATATTCTGCAAGGCATTGAATATTATAAAGAGCTAATCAAACAAGAATTGGATTACTTTAGTACTGAAATTAAAAATATAGAACAAGATTTAGTAAACTACCACAAACAGATTCTGCAAATCACTGAGTAAAACAAGTATTATACTACTCAAAGCTTAAACAGATACGGCAAAATACCGCGAGACTAAATAGTCAATTGGTATTTTGCTTTATTTTTTTTTCAACCAATGATATGGATTACAATACTTTGTAAAAAAAATATTCGTCATGTAAAAAATATCCTTCTAAAAACTTTGCAATACCAGTTCCATACTATATATTTGCACCCAGTTAGACCAAAGGAATAACCTTGGAGAAATGGCAGAGTGGTCGATTGCGGTAGTCTTGAAAACTATTGACTGTAA
>CANROJ010000081.1 GCA_947632215.1 uncultured Flavobacterium sp.
TGGTGGTCCCACCTGGGCTCGAACCAGGGACTTGCTGATTATGAGTCAGCTACTCTAACCAGCTGAGTTATAGGACCTGTTATAACTTGACGTTTTAACGAGTGCAATATTACCTATTTTTATCGGTTTATGCAAGTGAAATAATTAAAATTATTTAATTTCTTGGCAAAGTTCTATTAGCACACCACCTGTGGTTTTAGGATGTAAGAAAGCAACTAATTTATTATCAGCACCTTTTTGCGGAATTTGATTTAAAATTGTAAAGCCTTCTTGGGCTAATCTTTTTATTTCTTTTTCAATATCTTCTACATCGAAGGCAATGTGATGGATTCCCTCTCCATTTTTTTCTAGAAATTTAGCTATAGGGCTCTGTGGGTTTGTAGCCTGTAGTAATTCTATTTTATTTGGGCCAGATAGAAAAAAGGAAGTTTCTACTCCTTGTTCTTCTACTAGTTCTTGTTTGTAAGGGGAACAATTAAGTAGTTTTTCAAATAATATATTAGACTCTTGTAAGTTTTTAACGGCAATTCCAATATGTTCTATTTTTTTCATAATAATTTTTGAGTGTTAGCACAAATATAAAAAAGTTTACTTGGTAAAAAATTGTATTTTTGCATTATGGAAACAAACAGACAAAAAAAAATGGGTGCATTGTTGCAAAATGATATCGTAGATATTTTGCAAGGACAAGTGCGTGCAAATGGTATAACTAATTTAGTTATTTCCGTTTCTAAGGTAAGTGTTACAACGGACTTATCTATTTCAAAGGTATATTTAAGTATTTTTCCAGCCGAGAAAGGACCAGAGCTTTTAAAAGCAATCCAATCTAACGCTCCCTTAATTAAGCATGAGTTGGCACAAAGAGTAAAACACCAACTAAGAAAGGTACCAAATCTACACTTCTACATTGATGATAGTTTAGATTATATTGAGAAGATAGATACTGCTTTAAAGGGGCAAGAGAATCCAATAGAGAATCGCGAATTATTAGAAACAAGAAAAAAGAAATAGTTGAACTTCCCATTTTACATAGCAAAGCGTTATGCTTTTACTAAGAATAAAAGTAAGGCTATTAATTTTATTGCAGCAATTGCCTCTGTAGGTATAATTGTTAGTGCATTGGCCATGTTTATTGTTTTGTCCGTGTTTAGTGGGTTAAGAAACTTTAGCCTTTCTTTTGTAAATGACTTAGATCCAGACTTAAAATTATATAGTGAAAAAGGTAAGAGTTTTCAAGTCTTGCCAAGTGATCTAGTTGCATTAAAAGAGAGTAACTTGTTTATGGCCATAGCTCCTGTGGTAGAAGATAGATTGCTTTTTTCTTATAAGGAAAAGCAAACTGTTGCCTTGATAAAAGGAGTCGACAAAGATTTTAATCTTGTTAGTGATTTTAATCAAAAAGTAGAGTATGGTTACTGGTTTGAACCAGGTAGTCATGATGCTGTTGTTGGATTTGGTATACCCGTACTTTTCTCTATGAGTCTTTTTGATACAGCCAATCCTTTTGAGGCTATTTCTATAAAACCAGGTATGGGGGTGATTGAAAATCCGCAAAATGCTTTTGTGCGCAAAACCATTTTACCAATCGGAGTTTATGTTACCCAGCATGAAGAGATAGATAATAAGTATGTTTTTGTAGATATAGATTTGGCTAGAGAATTGTTATCTATTCCTAGTGATCATGTAACAAATCTGGAATTTAAGCTAAGACCTGGGGTTTCTAAGTCGCAAGCTAATCAATCTATAGAAGCTATTTTTTCTGTTCCTATGGTACTCAAAGATAAAGCTCAGTTAAATGATGGGCTTTATCGAATGTTGAATACCGAGAATTTAGTTGTTTACCTTATTTTTGTGTTAGTAGTTATTATGGCACTCTTTACCTTGGTAGGAGCGCTGATTATGATTATTTTAGAGAAACAGCCTAATATTAAAACACTATACGATATAGGTGTACCAGGTAAGGACTTAAAAAAGATATTTCTTTACCAAGGGATGATTATAAGTAGTATTGGTGGCGTTATAGGTGTTCTCTTAGGTATTATCTTTGTCTTGCTGCAAAAACAATTTCATTTTATTATGATACGAGTAGATATGCCTTATCCGGTGGAGATGGACGTATTTAATATTTTTATTGTATTAGTTTCTATATTTATATTAGGGTTTCTAGCATCTTTCTTGGCTAGCTCTAGAGTAAATAAATCCTATCTAACTAGAAAGTAAGATTCTAGTGATTCACACTTTCAATTCAAATATAAAGATTTTTGTAGCTTTATTAGGCTCATATATCATTATAATGCTTTATTTCTGAAAGTTAAGATAGTTGATGTCTTGTTCATTTCTTACATTTGTTATTATATGTTTTAAGAAACAAATGACAAATCATATGGAAGATTTTACTAAAATACTAAAGAACTACACTCAAAAGCTTAAGGCTAGTAATTCTAAGATAATACCAACAAAGGAAAGTAAAACCCTTGATGGACATAATCGTTTTTACGAACTTATAGCAGCTTGCGAGTTAGTAGTGGATAAGTCCCAGGACCCTAGGGATCTATTTGCTTTATTTGAAGACTTGTTTTGTAAAGCTTCAATCCGCGAAAGCTCCATGTATTTTTCAAATGAGCAATATGATTTGTGGTTTGACACTATAGAGCAGATAGCTTTATATTACTTAAGATTGGGCTATAATAGAGCCTACTTTTTACTCTATTTGCATTATACCAATGCAAGGACTCATAAAAAAGATAACCAAAGTGAATTTGAATATTTGCAAAGAGCTTTTGATAGTAAAGATATAGATGCTATAGCTTTTTATGCCAAAGCTTTGTATTATGGCAATTATACTTTGGAAATAAATAGGGAAAAAGCCCTTTTTCTTTTACAAGAATGTGTAGATAAAAACAATACTTCAGCAGTTCTTTTTCTAAGTGAAATACACATTAGTAAATCCACTCAAGCTAGTGAAGTTTTTGATATAATAAATTTATTCAACCCCGAAGTTTTTTCATATTCCCCTGCTATTTATCAATTAGCAGATTACTATTTAAGTATTGGTCAAGATCGGTTTGCTTTAAATATCCTTTTGAAAGCAGATCAGCAATGTTTTAGTACTTGTAGCTATTTATTAGGTGTACTGTCCTGTAATGGCCAATTCGCTAATTTTGGTTATACATCACAACAAGGAATCGAGTTTTTGGAAAAAGCCTTTTCCTTGGGTAAGATTGAAGCAGGATTCTCCCTAGCAATGCACCTGATAACCAATGATCAAGATAATGATCAAGGCTTGTATTATTTGACTCAAAGTAGTTTATATGGATCTGCGGAATCCTTTGTCGCTTTAGCAATTCAAAGTATAAATACCCAAAAGCAGGAGTCTCTAATAATAGGGTATTTAGATCAGGCTATTGCTTTAGGTTCAAGTCAGGCAATGATTGAAAAAGCTTTATATTTGGTTAGTATCGACAACAATTCTTCCTCTATAGAACAAGTTAAACAACTCTTGCAAGAATCTATGGATTTGGATAACCCTAGAGCATTTTATCAAATGGCTTTATTTCATCATGAAGGGGTTTTTCAAGAAGATTCTGATTTAAGTAAGGCTTTAATGTATTTTGAACAGGCAGCTAGTCGCAAGGTTCAATATGCTATAGAATTTGCAGGTGATTACCATATGCAGGGTCGCGGGACTCCGGTAAACTTAGATAAGGCAAGAAGTTATTTTGAATCAGCTGTTGCGCTTTTTGATTCAAGTTTTGCCAAAGTTGAATTAGCTAATTTGCTTTTAATCACTCAACCAAAGCAAGATGTGTTTGATCGTGCAATTACTTTATTAAAATCTGCTTTTAGTGAAGGATCTGTCTATGCTGCTTATCATTTGGGAGTAATTTATCAAGAGCAAGAATATACAGATATTGATTTAATACAGAGTAGGAAATATTTACAGATTGCTTCAGATAATAATTTACCGGAAGCTCTATACGCATTGGCATGCTTGAACCTATATGATGATCAGGAGAATTTAAACATTAGATTAGGAATGAATCAATTGCACCAAGCTTTAGATTTAGGTTTTTATAAAGCTAGTGTAGAGCTTGCAACAATATACGAACAAGGATATCTTAGCGTTGATTCAAATATAGCTTTAGCTCTAGAATATATGATAATTGGAGCCCAAAATGATATCGATTACGCCCAATATAAAGCCGGCTATTACCTGCTTTATGGTTATGATGATGTCGTAGGTAATCCAGAACAAGGTTTATATTGGTTAGAAAAGGCTTGTAAACAAGAGAACCCCTTCGCTATGTTAGCTCTAGGAGATTATTATTTATATGGCCCGGTAGCTGAAGATAGCCCTAAGGCATATAATTATTTTAAAATGGCTCTAGAGTTAGATTTTGTTACAGAAGGAATAGGTGTGTGTTATCAGTTTGGATTGGGATGTGATAAAGATGAAAAATTAGCATTTAATTATTATCAACAGGCTAGTGAGATCAATAATACTCTTGCTATTCTAAGATTAGGACAGGCCTATTATTTCGGTATTGGCTGTGAGCAAGATAAAGAAAAAGCTTTCTTTTATTTGGAACAAGCTAGCGAGATGGATAATTATGAAGCAATGGATTATATTGGTCTTATGCTTGTTAAAGGTCAGGGATGTGAGAAAAACCCTGAGTTAGGTGTTAGTTATTTATTGCAAGCAGCTCAGGTAGGATACAGTACTTCTCAATATGAATTAGCTAATTGTTATTTACAAGGTTTAGGAGTGATCCAAAGTGATCAGATAGCCCTGGAGTGGTATAAGCAGGCTGCAGAGAATGGTCATAGTGAAGCAATGAAAATAGTTGGTATACCACGTAATAGAAGAAGATAAGTAATATGGCAGATAATCAATTTCAATTTCAGGTAAATATAAAGGGGATGATTGAACTCTTGAGTGAACATATTTATAGTTCGCCAACAGTTTTTATTCGAGAACTTCTACAAAATGCAATGGATGCCGTAACGCTTCGTAAAACAATAGATTTTAACTTTGTAGGTAAAGTAGATATCTATTTTCAGGGAAGTCAAATAATATTTCAAGACAATGGGGTGGGACTTAGTGTACAAGATGTGCATGATTTTCTGTCCGTTATTGGTCAAAGTTCTAAAACAGGAGAATTAGCAGACAAAGATTTAATAGGGAAATTTGGTATTGGAATGCTTTCGTGTTTAGTTGTTAGTGATCAAATTATAGTGGAGACAAAATCTTTACTTACCAAGGAATCCGTGCGATGGATCGCAATGGCTGATGGCACTTATCGAGTAGAAAAGATAGCTGATTTACCAAACGTTGGAACTAGAGTTATTTTAAAGGCTAAGAAAAAATGGCGAAGTCTTTTTAGTTGGAGTTCTATAAAACAAAATGTTCTATTTTACGGAAGTGCTTTACCGATTGCTGTAAATTTAATCCAGGATGATGTATCGGAACAATGTCTGGATGGAACCCCTGTTTGGTTGAATAAACAAACCAGTAAAGCAGAGTTATTACAATATGGTAAAGACACTTTTAAAACAAATTTTTTGGATGTATTTCACTTGTATTCAAACATTGGAGAATTACAGGGAGTGGCTTTTATTTTACCCAATAAGGTTAATGGAGTATCAAATAAAGAACATAAAATTTTTGTAAAAAGAATGTATCTCTGTGATAAGGCAACTAACCTTTTACCGGAATGGACAAGTTTTGTGCGATGTATTATTAATACTAACACTCTATCTCCAACAGCCTCCAGGGAGTCTTTAGTGAATAATACTTTGTTACAACAGACCAAAAAAGAATTAACAGATTGTTTTAAAGAGTATTTAAAGAATTTGAAATTACTAGATCCCTTTACTTTAGAGCAGATTATTGGTATACACCATATGTATATCAAGAGTTTAGCGGCTAGTGATAATGAAATACTTCAATTATTCGAAGATTTTTTGCCTTTTGAAACAAATCACGGAACCCTTAGCTTTGGAGAAATTAAACAAAATTACCCAAGTATTTATTATACATGGTCGTTAGATGAGTTTAGACAAATTCGACGAATAGCTGGTAGTCAGAATAAATTAGTCATCAATGCAGCTTATAGTTATGAGATGGATTTGATAGATAAAATAAGGATAATTCATCCACAGTTATCCATATTGAATATTACCCCTAATGATTTATTAAGCGATTTTAATCCAGCAACTGAAGATACAGATACCATTAAGGAGTTTCTAGCAAGAGCTAATGTAATTTTAAAACATCATTATTGTGAAGCTAAGATTAATCAGTTTGAGCCTGTAGACACAACAGCTATTTATATTATTAGTGAAGAGGCTCTTTCCAGTAAGAATATAGTTAACTTATCTAAGAGTACTAATGTTTTTGCAAGTACATTAGATCATTTTGCTAAAAAACAACAAGAACTCCCGGTGTTGTGTTTCAACCAAAGTAATGATTTAGTTCAAAAGTTAGTTAGTATTGAGGATAATGAACTCTTTGAGTCATTGGTAAATGTTTTATATGTGCAATCTTTAATGTTAGGAGGTTATACTATTAATAAGAAAGAGATGGATACATTTAATGATGCTTTATATCAGTTTATGATCTTAGGAATGTCGAATTTTTTACCCAAAATTTAGCTAATAATGTATCAATTAGAAATACAAAGAATACTTTTAAAAATAGAGCAGAACCCTTTGAATGAAGATTTTGTTATCGCTCATTTGAAACAGGCAATCGCCATAGCAGATCGTAATCAAAACATTGAATGGGCAATGGATTTACGCAATGAAATAATTCAGACCGAAAGATCTACTTCTAGATGTGTAGAAAGTTTCTCTGCCTTTGCGTGGATTATGGACATATGTCAAAGGTATCCTGAAGAGTTTAATCAGGCAGATTATCTCTTAGCTTATCAATGGATGTTATGTTCGGCATATAGTAATTCTAATATGCCTTTAGAGAAAATATTTAGCCTGGCAGATGATTTACAAGACAGAATTGAGAAGTGTGCTCATAGTAAAATAGGTTTTTATTTTACTATGAGTCAATTCTATCATACCATAGGTGATTCTGCTAAGAGTAGTTCTTTTTTAGAATTAGCAATAAAAGAAGATTTTGACGCGGAATATAATTTGGTGGATCAGTATGATTATCAAGTCGAAAATCAAGCTATTTTGGGTAACTTTGATAGAGCAATAGAATTATGTCAAGAAATGGAGCAACTAAAATTGCAAGCCTTTTGTTTGCCATTTGCTACGCATTGTGCATTGGCTTACTATTTGGCACGAGCAAAAGATACTCGTGCTATAACTTACTTAAATAAGGCTAAGCAAGGATTTGCGAATCATAAAGCATTAAATAGTTCAATGTTGTATTCTATGGTACGGCTCCTTTATACAATGTATTTGCTAGAAGATCCATTACTGTGGACTACTTATCAAACCATATCTTCTTGGCAGATTAATGCTGAGGATGATTTACAACTTTTGTTTTTTAGTCATATGGCTAGTATAAGTCAACAAACCCAAACAGTAAAGTTAGAACTCTCTAGCTTGTTACCTTTTTACAGCCCTACGGGACTCTACCATACTAAAGAATTGCATACTTATTTTCATTGTCAAGCACAGGTTTTAGCAACTGCTTTTGATTTGAGAAATAACAACCAGTATGCCACTGGTAAATTATCTAGTCTATTAGCAGATAGTAAGTAAGTTTTATAGCTATAGAAAATTAATTAAAA
>CANROJ010000082.1 GCA_947632215.1 uncultured Flavobacterium sp.
AATATTTTACTAGTCCTTTTTTTATGGATTTTTTCAAACTTATAGGTTTTTCTTTTTAGTACACATGTTTATAGTAAAACTTGTCAAGGCACATGCTAGTAGGGTTAAGGCTACTAAGGCCATAGAGCCATTATTAAGACTGTTTAATGCCATACTAGTTAGAAATGTAAAGGCTAGTTGCAAGGCTCCAAATAAAGCAGATGCAGTACCAGATTGTAATTTAAAAGGTGCCAATGCTAATGTAGTTGCCGTTGGAAATATCATTCCTAGTGGCAAAATAAATAAAGGTAAAGCTGCAAGTTGTATGTATATGGATACATCTAGGCTTATAAATAACCACAGTAAAAAAGCAGCTCCAATTTGTATAGAAGTCCCAAGGGTTAGAATAGAGGTAGGTTTTAGTTTTTTTCGAAGGATAGAGGAGGTTAAAAACGATCCACACATCAAGGAAATCGAATTGATCATAAAAACTACCGTAAAGGTAGTCGAGGATAGTTTTCCATGTTCCATTACCAGTACTGGAGCATTACTTATATATAGCATTAGACAAGAGAAAGCAATACTTCCTATACAGGTATAGGTTATAAATACTTTGCTTTTAAATAAGGATATATAGTTTTTAACAATACTTCGGGTATCCAAGGAACCCATTGCGGAGTCTTTTTGCTCTTTTAGATTTACAAGGGTCATGGTGATACCTATTAATGCAAAAAAGGCCATAGCTAAAAAGACCACTTCCCAAGGGAAGTAACTAATGAGTATGTTACCTACAATAGGCGCCATAATTGGAGCTATACCTCCAACAACAGCTAGGATACTAAAAATTTTAAGTGTTTGATCTTTGTCAAAACGTTTATTTACTATTGCTCGGGCAATCACTACACCACCACTACTTCCGAAAGCTTGCAAGAAGCGGTATACCCACATCATTTCAATACTCTGTACCCATAGACAAGCTAAAGAAGAAATAATAAATATACTAAGGGAAATAACTATAGGTTTTTTACCACCATATTTGTCTGATATTGGACCCCAGAAAAGCTGGCCTACCGCTAGTCCGGCTAAGAAAGTAGATAAAGAAATCTGTACTTTATTAATTGAGGTATTTAGATCCATAGCTATTCTTGGAAATGCAGGTAAGTACATATCAATAGCAACAGGTCCAAGAGCGGTTAAACTCACCAAAGTAAGCACTAAGATCCACTCGGAAGAAGATAGTTTTTCCAATTTTAATTTTTTAGAGAATGCAAAATCCTTGGTAATTTTACCAAGGATTTTTTTATTTTTATTTTGAATAAGTAGTTATGCAGAGTGTGTTTGGGCCTCTTTGTTTATTTTCTTTACTAAACCTACCAATACTTTTCCAGGACCTACCTCTGTGAATTCACTAGCACCATCCTGGATCATTTGCTCCACAGACTGTGTCCATTTTACCGGTGCAGTTAATTGAGTAATTAAATTTGCTTTGATTTGTGCAGGATCTGTTACTCCATTTGCTGTTACATTTTGGTATACAGGACAACTTGGAGTATGAAATTCGGTAGCCTTAATTGCTTGTTCTAATTCTTCCTTGGCTGGTTGCATCATTGGAGAGTGAAAACCTCCTCCTACAGGAAGTAATAAAGCTCTTTTTGCTCCAGCTTCTTTTAATGCTTCACATGCTTTCTCTACAGCGCTAGTTTCTCCCGAGATAACTAATTGTCCAGGACAGTTGTAATTAGCAGCTACTACAACTCCTTGGATAGTAGAGCAAATATCTTCTACAATTTTATCTTCCAATCCAAGAACTGCTGCCATAGTTGAAGGAGTAACTTCACAAGCCTTTTGCATAGCTAAAGCGCGTTTAGAAACTAATTTTAAAGCATCTTCGAAGGTTAAAGTTCCATTGGCAACAAGTGCAGAAAATTCACCTAATGAATGTCCAGCAACCATCTCTGGTTTGAAATCTGGTAGGGTAGCAGCTAAGATTACTGAGTGTAAAAATACAGCAGGTTGGGTTACCTTTGTTTGTTTAAGTTCTTCAGGACTACCTTCAAACATAATATCTGTAATTCTAAAACCTAAGATTTCATTAGCTTGTTCAAACATTTGTTTGGCTTTCTCATTGGTTTGATATAGTTCTTTACCCATTCCGGTAAACTGTGCTCCTTGTCCAGGGAAAATATAAGCTTTCATATGTCTCGTTTTTAAATTCTGGCACAAAAATAGGATAAATTATTTACTAATACTATTGTAAAACAAAAAGCCACCTTGATTTCAAGGTGGCTTTTTACAGTATGTTATCCTGCTAAATTATTGGTAGATATCTAATCTATAATCTTTAATTTTAGCCTTGTCTTTTAAAACTTTCATAATGCGCATTTGTGCATTGTTTTGGTCCATAGATTCAATTCTACTTCTATAAGCGTTGTAGTTCTCAAGCTCAGGAGCTTTGTTTACTGCTGTTGTTTGAATCATGTATACACCATTTTCTCCTTCGATTAGATCTGAGAAGTCGTTAATTTGAGTTGCAAATGCAACCCCTACTACTTTAGCTTCATAACCAATTGATGGTATAAGAGGTGCTTTTAAAGTAAGGTCAGTGGCAGTTTTGATCGTTGCATCACTACTGCTAGCTACTTGTTCTAATGTAGCTCCAGTCATTGTTTTCTTAATGATCTGCGCTTTTTTCTGGTTCATTAGAATTGGTTCAACAATTTTTCTAGCCTCTACCATTGGTAGTAATTCAGAATTGTCTACTACGCTCACTTTTACAACAATATGACCTAAACCTGTATCAAAGCGTTTGATGTCATTTTGTTTGGTAGCTGAATTAAATGCCCATGATACAATATTAGACTGCTCACCAACTCCTGGTAATTGATCTTGGAATGGATAAATAATAATATTATTTTGTGTACCTAATTCTTGTTCTTGTGCAAGAGCGATGAAATCAACGTTTTCGTTAGCTGCTTGTTCTAGATTTGTCGCCTTAGCATAGATTTGGTCTGCAGTTGCGTCAGATACTTGGATTTCTCTAACTAAATTTGCTAATTGAACAGTGTTTAATTTATCTGTTACTTTCACAATATGGAATCCAAAAGTTGTTTCTACTAAACCAACTTTTCCTATTGGGTTAGAGAAAATATACTGATCAAATTCAGGAACCATCATTCCTTTAGAAATTCCTTGGTATAGACCACCATTTTGTTTTGATCCAGGATCATCCGATTCAAGGGTTGCTAAACCAGCAAAAGCTGAAGGATCTTTCTGGATTTGCTCTAATAGTCTTTCTGCTTTTTCTTTGGCTTGTTCTTTAGTTAAAGCTGAAATAGAAGAAGGAGCTCCTTGGTATGAAATAAGAATGTGTGCTGCGTTTACTTGGTTTCCAACTTGTTTATCTACCATTTTAGAGATAAATAAGTTATTACCTACTTGGTAAGGACCATAAATTTCTCCAACGTTTAAGTCAAATAATTGATCTTGGAAACCTTGTGGAAGTTGATTCTTTGCATAGTACAAAGTATCAAATTTTAAATCAGAATTTGTATTAACAAAAAGAGCTGCATCTTTTGTATTTCTAAAACCAGCTATAGTATCGTTAGTCTTTGTATCTGTGTTGAAAACTACTGTTGGTTCTAGTAACTGCAATAATGCTTGGTTCACATCTTCTTTATCTTGTTCAGATGGCATACTTTGAACATAAGCATAATCGATCACTCGTGTTGGTTCAGAATGAAATCTATTGCTGTGTTGTTTCATGTAAGCAGTAATTTCACTATCGCTAACACTTGCTTCTTGATTATTGATCGAAGAGTAAGGTACAGATACGTAGTTGAAACTTACTTTGTCATTCTCTAATATATAAGCAGTCTTAGCATCTTGTTGGGTTGCATAAATACCTCCTTCGATTAAAGAGAAATACATTTGTTGTAATCCTATTTTTTCTAATTGTGCTTCAAAGTTTAACCAAGCATTCCATTGTTGTGGACCTTGTTGTTGCATCATTAGAATAAAAGAATTGAATTTATCCATAGAGAAGTTTCCTGCCTCGTCTTGGAAGTTTGGATCTCCTGCAATAGAAGGATCGTTTTTAATTACGTTAATTAATTGGTCTGGGCCAATTCTTAAACCTAATTTTTCTATCTCCGTAGCTAGTAAAATCTCGTTTACATCATTGTTCCAAACTGCAACAACTGCTTGGGAATTTGTCCATTGATTATTGCTTTTAGCTTGCTCAACTTTATAGTTGAACTCCATCGTGTTGATGTCTTGTCCATTAACATTTCCGATGTTTCTCGATGCTCCATTACCTGTACTTGTAAGTACTCCTTCTATGACGAATGCTAGTAGGGCAATTCCGATTACTGCAATTAACAGTGCGGACCTTTGTCTAATTTTTGATAAAACTGCCATGCTTTTTTGTTATGTGTAATTTTTTTCAGTGAGCGAAAATACAATTATCTTATTAATAATAAAAGACCTAATGCTATTATTTTAGGGTATTAGTGAAGATTTGCCTTTGGTTTTTCTAGTTATTGTAAAATATAGTATGTTGCTCAATAGGTTTAGTAAATAATTGGTGATTAGAATTAAAAATATTCTGTTAAAGATTTGTAAGATAAAAAAAATACCACTGCGTAAGTGGTATTTTTAATTTATTATTATTTTTTATTTCTGTCGTCCATCTTTTTTGCAAATTTTCGACGAAAGAAAAACATGAAAATTGCAACTGCGGCTACTACTAAACTTATCCAAAAGTCGTTTTGACCAGCTTGTATTTTTGTAAAAGCATCATAGATGAATAATAGAGCTATGAATAGGTAGAAGTAAGGTATGATACGAAGTGCTTTCATTTTTAATTTTGTTTATTTATACTTTCGGCATAGCTGTTTTGAGCTTTGACGATATCTAATTTACTATTGAAATCCAAGCCAACTCCTTGTGTAAAGTTATCTTTATCTTGCGAAGCTTTGTACTTTCCTAGGGTGTATAGCCAGTCATTCTTTTGGTCGTAATATAATTGATCTGTTTCTAGCTTTTTTCCATCTTGAGTTGTAATAACTACATCCCCCCTTAAGTCAATTAATTCAGTAGAAGTATAAGAGATTGCATAATTGGCTACCACTATACTTTTTTGATTATCTTGATCAAAAAAAGTGACGTGTACTCCCTCGGGAAATTCCGTAAAAGGATTTGCCACATTGGAATAATCTAACATTTTTGGACCAATTAAAATAGCTTTAACTTTACCAGAATCTACGTATTGCAGATGAATATTTTCTGCCTCTCCAACAGGGAAGAAGCTTATTTGATTGAATTGTTGTATTTGTTTTAAATCGTTATTACAAGCACTAATAATTAAAAGTGCTATCACAGCCGATAAATAACTAATAAAAGTAGGAAAGCCTTTTCTCATTATTACAATTCAGGGTTAATCGAATTTTCTTCGTTTGAACCAGATATCATTTAAAGAGAAGCCTATAGACATATTAAAATAATTTTCTTTTAATAAATCATGAGAACTGGTTCCTCTTTGACCATATTCAAATCCAACATTAATGTTTGTTAAACCTCTTAGAGGTAATCCAAAACCGATAGATACGGCATAATCGTTTATAGACTGGTCTTTTAGAACTAAACCAGTGTTTTCATAGCGGAATCCTGCTCTGTAAACTACTCTATCTAAATAACTAGTAAATGAGTTGTGTTTGGGAATGTAAAAACCTCCAATAGAGTATCTTTTTGTATCCTCGTATCTCGAGATGTCCGTTGTGTTCCAAGAATGAGCTAATTTACTGTTTTCTATATAATTGAATTGTCCAGCAATAAACCATTTAAATTTTTTACCAAAACCTGCTCCAACAGATAAGTTTTGAGGGTTTATAAAGTTTGAGCTTTCATCTACAATCACATTCTCTTTAACTGGGTAGGATGGAGAATAGATATCATATATTGCTAATTTAGTCAAATTTGTTACTGTCCAATTAGTTTGAGGTGCATAAGTAATATTGGATTGAAAATCATACTGTTTAATCTTTGTTTCGTATTGCGCAGATACAGTATAGGTAAATCCTTTATAGTCTAGGTTTTTATGATCTAAAGTTTGTGTAATTAAAGGCGTTCCATCTCCGATATCTTTCATCCAGGTGAAAGTTCTATTGTCTGTTTTACCAAAATGGTATCCAGCGTCAACACCAATGCTTAAATTATCTGTAACTTCAATACCATAACCAACAAATACTCGGTTAATACCACCATCTCCAGTATGAGAATTAGTTGTTACTCTTCCTAAAGGGTCGGTAATTTCTTGTCCTAATATTTTGTAACCTACATTGGTGTATGGAAGTAGACCAAAAACTACTCCTGCTCTTTGGGATATAGGAAAACCTAAAGTGAAGTAATTAAAAGATTGTCTTTTAGCTTCATCTTTAGAGTTTTGGCTTTCGAAACGATAATAATGAGCTGTTGCTCCAATGGATAAAGTAGTAAACTTTAGCTTAGCAAAAGAAGCTGGGTTGTTTAAATTTATATGGATACTATCCGTATAAACGCTTGTGCCTCCCATTGCTTTGTATTCATTAGTACCGGTGTAATCAACATTACCTAAACCGTAAAATGAATACGGAGTTGCTGTTCCTTGCTGTGCTATTGCAGCTGTAGCAAAAACTAAGCTAAGACTTACGAGAATTTTTTTTATCATTTTCAATTGTATATTGATATAAAGCGTTCAAACTTTCTAATAAAAAGTTTGAATTAGCAAATATTGCATTTTTTAATCTTTTTGCCAAAAAAAGTGTATCACCACCTGTTAAAATAATTGTTAAATTAGGGAATTTTTTTTCATAGTCTCTAATAAAACCTTCTATCTCATAGCTTATTGCTTTTGCAACCCCTACGTGAATAGACTCTTTTGTATCATTGCCAATGATCTTCTGGATATTATAGGGAGTCAAAAGGGGTAACTTTGCAGTATAATGCTCCAAGGCATTATATCTCATCTGTAATCCTGGTGAAATAGCTCCTCCGAGATAGTTGTTTTGCCTATCTATAAAATCGTAGGTAATACAAGTTCCTGCGTCAATAACCAAGCGGTTTGTATCTGGGAAAGCTAGGGTAGCTCCAGCAGCTAAAACCATCCTGTCAATACCCAAAGTATGCGGTGTTGCATATTTGTTTGAAAAAGGCATTTGGCTGTGATGAGAAATTTTTTCCAAATGTACATTTTTTTCTAACCAAAGTACTATTTCATTTTCATTTTGCGCTACACTAGTTAAAATTACTGGTGTGTTAGGAGGTAACGAAGAAAAATATTCTAAAAATCTTTCTGTAAATTCTCCTGTATTAAACTGTATTTTATCTATTAAGCTATTGTTTTCAAATTGAGCTACTTTGGTAGATGTGTTGCCTATATCTATTGCTAAAATCATGCCTTATTGCTTTGAGAATTCAAAGATATGAAATGATTTTTTTAAGAAAAAGTTTTGCAAGTATAAAAATCTATTCTATATTTGCAACCGCTTAAGAGAACAAGTTTCTCTGTGTGTAAAAGGCAAAAAAGGTGCCTTAGCTCAGTTGGTAGAGCAAAGGACTGAAAATCCTTGTGTCCCTGGTTCGATTCCTGGAGGCACCACTAAAAAA
>CANROJ010000083.1 GCA_947632215.1 uncultured Flavobacterium sp.
TTTCAAACAGGTGTTCTGAAATGTAAAGAAAACAACATTAAAATGAATGCTTCTCTAGATCCATATGAAATACCTGTGCCTTGGTATTTACTGATTCACCCAAAAGGGAACATTATAATAGATGGTGGAAACTCTGTGCATTGCGCTAATGACCCTATTGCTCATTGGGGAGATATAACACAAGTATACTGGCCTGTAATGCAGGAATCTGAAGGTTGCTTAAACGTGATTAA
This sequence comes from uncultured Flavobacterium sp., assembly GCA_947632215.1. Taxonomy (GTDB): domain Bacteria; phylum Bacteroidota; class Bacteroidia; order Flavobacteriales; family Flavobacteriaceae; genus Flavobacterium. Next base: position 234 of record CANROJ010000083.1, read on the forward strand.
AAACTTAGGTATAGATCCTGCAAGCATTAGATATGTCTTGCAATCTCATTTACATTTAGACCATACTGGAGCTATTGGTGAGTTTCCAAATGCAACACATATTGTACAAAGAAAAGAATATGAATATGCATTTACTCCTGATTGGTTTGCAGCAGGGGGATACATCAGAAAAGATTTTGATAAACCTGGATTAAAATGGCAATTCTTAGAACTGGACTATAATGATGTGTTTGATGTATATGGTGATGGGGTAATTCAAATGGTTCCAACACCGGGGCATGCACCAGGACATTGTAGCTTTTTAATAAATCTACCAAATAGCGGTAGTATAATCTTAGCGGTAGATGCTGCTTATACAACAGAACATTGGGATGAAAAAGCATTACCTGGTTTCTTAGCTTCTACTGTAGACTCTGTTAGATCGGTTAAGAAACTACGTGAGCTTGCCGATAAATACGACTCCCTTGTGGTTACTGGTCATGACCCTGAAAAATGGCAAGAGTTTAAAAAGGGTCCTAATGAGTTTTACAATTAAACAGTATTTATTATGAAAACAAAAGCAGCCGTACTTCATCAAATAGGTGGCCACCAAAGGCCATATACAAACTCCAAGCCTTTAAAGATTGAAGAAGTAACCCTTAGAGAGCCTGGCAAAGAAGAAGTTATAGTTCAAATAAAAGCAGCAGGATTATGCCACTCTGATCTCTCTGTAATTGATGGTAACCGTCCAAGACAAACACCAATGGTATTAGGTCACGAAGCCGCGGGTATAATTGTAAAACTAGGTCAGGATGTAAAAGGATTTGAATTGGGAGACCATGTGGTTTTTGCTTTTCTACCCTCTTGTGGTCATTGTGAATATTGTGTATCGGGTAAAGCCGCACTTTGTTCTGCCGGTGCTAAAGCCAATAATGAAGGAGTGTTATTAAATGGTACTCGTAAAATTGTAAATGACAAATCAGAAGAATATTATCATCACTTAGGAGTCTCCGGTTTTGCACAATATAGTGTTGCCTCTATCTATTCTCTTGTCAAAATAGATAAGTCTTATCCCTTTGAAATAGCCGCATTATTTGGTTGCGCTGTTATGACAGGTGTAGGAGCTGTGGTACATACAGCTAAAATACAAGCAGGAGAATCATTACTAGTTGTTGGTTTAGGAGGAGTTGGATTATCAGCTATCTTAGGAGCAAAAGCTTCGGGAGCCTCTAAAATTGTTGCTGCAGATATTAGTGAATCAAAACTAGCTATAGCTAAAGACTTTGGTGCTACACACACTATAAACTCTAGTGATCAAGATGCTTTAGATTATTTAAAGAATGAAATAACAACATCTGGGGGAGTAGATAAATCAGTTGAATTTGCTGGAGCTATGCCTGCATTAGACTTTGCTTTTAATGCAACAAAAAAAGGTGGAGTAACTGTGACTGGCGCCCTACCTCATCCCGATGCAAGATTAAGCCTTAATCCACTAACACTTGTTGGTCAGGAGAAAACATTAAAAGGATGTTATTTAGGTAGTTGTATTCCTAAAATTGATATTCCTAACTTTTTAGAATTGTATAAAAACGGTAGCCTACCTGTGGATAAATTAATAACCCATAGACTTAAACTTGAAGATATAAATGAAGGCTTTGAAAGATTGGCAAGTGGAGAAGCTATCAGACAGATAATCGTGTTTGATTAAGAGAGGGATCATGCCAGTTAGAAACTGAAGTGTCAGTTTAAATCAGTTTTTAATCCTATATAAAAAAAGGGTAAGACTCTAAAAAAAGTAGAACCTAATCCAAGCTTAATTTTTGAACTTACACACTTTAAGAGATAGTGTCTTTAAGAGACCTGTGGTCTTATATAAAAGTATTTAACGCTCTTATGCTACAAGTAAACCCAGCTAAGCCAGGCTATTTTAAGAAATAGTCTGGCTTAGCTGGGTTATAAAGACTTGTTTTTACGTTTGTTTAAGCTATAAAAAATGCATTATAAACTAGTTACTTACTAATTAATTATTTACTATTTAGCATCTTTTGCTATTATTCTCTTTGCACAAAATGAGGCGACAATTAAACCTGCTGCCATCATAATAACATCTTTCAATACTAGTCTTCCTGCCCCAGAGAGATATGGGAATCCGTGCTGTGGACTTGGAAAATCACCACCTAAGTTAGCAACATATACCTCAGGGGTTGTAATTAAAAAGGAAAGGGTAACTAGCGACATACCAAAGGTTAGTAATCCGCCGATAAAACCAATTTTAGCAAACCAAATACCAAGTAAAACACTTACTCCTATAGAAATAATAACAATTCCTAAAGCATAAGAGAAAACATAAGTACCGTTTTGTGTATGCCAATCTATATGGTGTTGAATGACTTTTCCTTCTGGATTTTTATACAGGTTATATTCTAATACAGAATTTCCTTTATCATCGATTACTATATTATCCGAGTTGTGATAGAAAAAGCTCATCAAAGGACTATTACTTACAAAGGGCACTATTCCATCGGCTTCATATTGAAAGGCCTTTAATCCCCCTATCCACCCCATCACCATAAAGATGGCTACCATAATTGTTTTAATAAAAATAGCTTGAGAGTTTGCTATAAATTCTATAAACTTCTGCATTGTATATCCTTTTTAAATTAATACTACAAGGTTACACCAAAACACAGAACACAAAAATGGACAAATCCGTTTAAAGCATGTCTTATTTTGCTATAATAGATATCCCTACTGTTTTTCTAAATACAGATGGAGAAACTCCCACTTGTTTTTTAAAAAATCTTGAAAAGTAGAACTCATCCTGGTAATGTAATTCTACTGCAATTTCTTTAATAGACTTAACAGACAAATGCAGTAAGCGTTTAGCCTCTAAGATCACCCTCTCTTTAATTAATTTAGAGGGTGGTTTTCCAAACAAACTAGTAATTTTCTTACTAAACACATCTACAGATAACCCATAATGTTCTGCATAAAAGGAAACTGATCTATTAGACATAAAATTTTCATTTAAAAGATTTTGAAAATTTGACACCCTATCACTTTGAACCTCATTACGCAAGACAAAGGTCTTATCCATTTGCTTTTCTTTACTGCTTATAGCTAATAGAAGTTGAAGGTAGGTTTTTGCTATCGCGCTGTCATAGTTATGTTCTGAGGTGTGTAATAGCTCTAATTTATTGAATACATAAAGTAATTCACTATATACACTCTGGCCTACCTGTACATAAGGATCTTGATAGATATTATTAAACAGTAAACCATTACAAGCAACCTCTTGCTTATGATACTCGATACAATAAAAATCTGCATGAAACTTAATACAGTATATGTGATCTGCTTGACTGCCTTGCCATTTTAGGAGTTGAAAAGGAGACAAAAACACAAGGTGTTTACCTTGACACTGATAAGAGGTAAAATCAATAGAGAAGCTCGAATCGCCATCCAGAATTAAAACTACGTAATAAGGCTGATTTAACTCCCAAGAATCTGCTGGCTTATCTATTACTTCTAGGCTAATTAAGGGTTGGTTATCTTCCAAAACTTTTATTTAAATTTATTGAAACACTCTAAAAAAGCTCCTCTAAGCTTACTTTTGATTAAAGTTTAAGCTAGTGTAGGGCCTAGAGTACTTATACAAAAGCTCAGAGCTAATAAATTCCTTTACTTTTGTTTATGTTGTTTAACTAAAACAAGACTTAAATTAAGTACCCTTTGGTTTTAAAGATACAATATATTTTAAAAACCATGGCTTAGCTTTAACCTTTCCAATTCTGTCAAAGAATAAGAATATGTAAAGGTTAGTTAATTAAAATTGCTTGTTGAATGATAAATTTTCACTCATCTAAATTGTTCTTCTCTTTGTTGTAATCCTACTAATGTTACCCCTTAGGCCGTAAATAAGAAGTTGACTAAAAATAAAAAGAGGGTAACCTTAACTTGATTACCCTCTCTACCCGTAACTAAACCTTGTTGAAAATATAATGAACAAACTTCATTATGATAGGTGCCTAACCTTTTTGAAAATAATTTTTAAACAATAGTAGTACTTAACTAACGGTACTTTTCGCACTCTTAACGATTTGTACGTCTTTTAAGATTAATCACTTAAACCTAAAGCTATTTGAATATATAGTTACATAAAAAAGGTAACTCCAATTCTAAAGGTATTTACCTTATTTGTAAAATTAGGTAACCAGCCAATATTACCTTTAAACTTATTTTGTATAAATATTTGATTTATATCTATTTCCCCTTGCCAAATGGTCTGCGAGTCCATTATAAGCACACTTGGATTAATAAAAGCAAAGGTGGATTCACTAAACTTCAAACTTAGATTGGACTGGAGTTGTAAACCACTACTTTGACTTTGTGTCAGATATACATAACCTGCACCTGGGTACATGGAAACACTCTTTGAGAAGATCAATCCTGCTATAACTCCTGCAGATAAGGACCAAGTTCCAGCACCTAAGCCATGTTCTGCTTTTCCTGCAGGTATATAGACATCTAAAAAAGGAGCAAGTGCAAACAAGGTTTTACTCTTTAATCGCTGCACATTAAAATATCGAACTCTGGTGTCTGATATTCCAAAATGTTGGGTCTTTGAATGATATAAAAATGGAACCTCAGCAAGCACTAAGTTATTCTCATTAAAGGCATACTGAAAATTCAAACGAGTTCCATATGTATCAAATCCCCTATAGGAATTTAATTCCCCTTGCACATTAACCTGTGTATAAAGATTTGTTGGCTTAGAGGGGTCTATAGTCTGACTAATGGGTTTTTCCTGTGCTAAGGCAAAGCTTGAAAAGGAAAGAAACACTAATGCAAATAGTATTGATTTCATATTGATTTTATATAGTAAGTAATTATTGTGTTTTCCAATCTACTAGTTCGGATTCGAACCATTCTAGGTTTCGTTGATTCCAAAAAATAGATTGATAAGAAAGTCTTTGTTTATAGTCTTGCCAATTTAAACCCTTGCTCTGTGACCAAGATCTTTCTGCAAAACCAGGTATTCTAGCTAAAATTAATCTCCAAAGTGTATTATCATCCTTGATAGTATCTGACCAAAGTGCTGCCTCTACTCCACTTAAATTTTTTAAATCAAGACCATACAACATATTTTCTGGCTCCCAATTATAAAACTGCTCTAGAGTCAAAGGGGTATATAAAGTCATTCCTAAGGTTTGCTTATCTCTTTGTTGGGCCTGATTTAAGGAGGATTCAGCATAAGGGGTATCAAAGTATGCTCTTTTGGTAGGAGAAGCAATAATAGATGCTTTTTGGTTTAGAGCTTGGTTTAGATCTAAAGCTGCTTTTTGATAAAAGGCTAAAGCCTGTTTTGGTAGTCCTTGCGGTAATTCTTTTCCCTGTTTTACCAATTCTTCCCATTTTTCTAAGTCTCCACCTGGATCTGCAAAATCTGCCCATATTTGAATATAATCCGATTTTGTAACACCTGCTCTTGTGGATTCTTGGTATCCAATAGGAGTAATGTCCAAAGAGTGAATCCTTTGTAAGGCTCCCTTGATAAACTCCTTATAGCTTGAATCTGGCATTCCGAAGGCTTCATCACCTCCAAAATGCAAGAATTCGCTTTTTGTAATATCTTTTAATTCTTTGGCTACGTCTGAGAAAATAGTCCAAAACTCTTTTGAATCTGGCTTAATAAAAGCTACCTGTTTACCTGCAATTTGTTGGAACTCTCCAAGATTGGGATAAACCTTTAATAAAGCGGCTGAATGCCCAGGAAAATCAATCTCTGGAATCACTACAATTCCACGATCATTGGCATACTTGACAATTTGCTCTAACTGACTTTGGGTGTAATATTCTTTGGTAAACTCCGTTAACCTAGGATGGGATTTTATCTCTACTCTCCATGCTTCATTATCTGTTAAATGTAGTGTTAGTACGTTATACTTATACATAGAGAGCTGATCAATCAGCTGTTTTATTGTTTGTACATCATAGTAGTTTCTAGCTATATCTAATTTGAATCCCCTCCAACCTAATTTGGGCCCATCGTAGATCTTCAATGTCTGTAAAACAAGCTTGTCTTGCTGGGTTGTGTTACTCTGTAAGATCAACTGTCTTAAGGTTGTAAGACCACGATAGGCTCCAAGGACAGTTGGAGAAGTAATCCAAATTCCCTTTTTGTTTATTTGTAAATCATAACGCTCATCTTCCATGGCCATACTGGGTATACTACCCACTGACTTAGGTACAAGCTCTCTACTAGACTTGGAATTAGCATCTATTTTGATGTGTATTTTCCCTTTACTAGATTTATTAAAAATTGGTAGGCCATCTTTGGCCATCTCCTGTGTAAATGCATCTAGGTAAGGCTCCATTTCTTTAGGTGCGTTAATACCCACAAGACCAGGAAGTCTTAAGTATTCGTTCTTGGTATTGGAAGAAATTTTGTAGGGTAAAGGAATTACATTTACTTGGATACTATCTGTGTTTAATATAGCATAGCCAACCCTAGTGAAAGATTCTACTTTAAGTGTTTTATTAAAAGCAAAACCAGATAGGGATAAAGTTAAAAAACTAGCTACAAATAAATTCCTATACTTTTTCATATCCATTAGCTTATTTTTGACACATCTACCACAGCATTTGCTTTTAAGCAATTCCCTAAGTAGGCTAAACTTGTTTTTGGCGTTCTAATCTGAGTCTTGGGATCCACGGCAATTAATCCAAATCGCTTAGTAAACCCACCAGACCATTCCCAGTTATCGGTAGCCGCCCAATACATTAACCCAGTTACATTAATTCCCTTTTGAATAGCTCCATGTAACTCAGTTAAATACTCTGAAATATACTTCACACGATCAGGATCTTGAACTATTCCATTCTCTGGCGCTGGATCATCTAATGCAAATCCAGTTTCAGTAATCAAAATCTCTGGTGCACCATACTGATTATGCACTCTTTCTAAAGTTTCTGAAAGCCCTTGAGGCATAACGGGGAAATATGCCGTCTTAGGATACTTTTCAGGTGCTACGTCTTGCGCAATTCCAACTGCTGAACTTGGATCCTCTTTTACATAAATAGCAGAGTAATAATCAAGTCCTAGATAATCTGGATTACTAGCATATAATTTTTCCATATCTCCTTCTTGTACAAACTCAGCTACTATTGGTTT
>CANROJ010000084.1 GCA_947632215.1 uncultured Flavobacterium sp.
ATTAAGAGCTTGATTAATAGCATCTCCAAAATTAGCAGAATTAAAGTAATCTGCATTACTATTGCGATTATTTCCTTTTAAATTAGCTTGCAACTTTCTAAAATCTTCTAGACGCAACTTCTCTATATGCTTTTCAAAATAATCTTGACGCTCCAGAGTTCCCATTGCTACTAAACCTAAAATACTGTCATTTCTTTTGGCTATACTCTCATAGTGTACAACGTCTTTTAATGCATCACGTCGTTTTTCTAATCGGAATCGATCTTTATACTTGGGTGGTAAAATGGCTAAGGCACTGTCATAAAATGCTCCAGATTCAGCATACCCAGCATTATTAAAATAAATATCTGCTATACTAAGGTAATTATTAGCTTTAAGCTGAGTATCAACTTTAAAATGCTTTAATGCAGTTTTTAGATACGAAATAGCTTGAGAGTCCTTTGCAATTCCCTGATAAAACAAACCGACTTGACGGTTTAAAACATCTAAGTAAGGTCTATTTTCTCTATTGGCTAAGAGTTTATTATATTGCTTTAAAAATGCTACAGAATCTCTAGCCGATAAATCAGTTATTTCAAACTGCTTGGCTAAGGATTGAATAAGGTAGACTCTAGGTATTTTTCTATTAAAAGCAAGAACAGCTTCAAAACAACTATAAGCCTCTGCCCTGCGACCATCTTGCATATATAACTGACCAAGAATAAATAAATACCTTGCTTTAGTTGCATTATCTACTGTAAACTCAATTGCTTTCTTTAAATCAGCTATGGCCTTGGAATACTGTTCTATATTAATATATGCTTGAGTTAAAATAGCATAAGCATCAGACAAATCACTCTTACTTAGACGAGATTTCTTTTCAATTAAAAACTCATTTAAGTTCTTAATAGCTATATCTTCGTAAGATAATCGAAGGTTTGTTTTTTCACGCCAAATGATAGCTTGATCAATTAACTCTCCATCGGGATATTTATACATAATGTAATTAAATGCTTCAAGAGCTGGAATATACCTCCCATCGTAATACCTAGCCTTACCTAAAAGCAAATAAGCATTATCCATCTCCCAATTACGCTCGCGACCATTAATATACATTGAATGTTTTTGAATAGCTTTGGCCGCCTTATCTTCTGCTACTGAAAACCCTTGACTTTTCTCGGGTTCTTGCTGATCTTCCCCTAGCCCTACGCCTGATACAGAAAAATTATCCAGAATGGTACCTGGCTTAGATTCCAAAGACATTTCTTTTTGAAACTCTCTTGTAGGATCAATCTCCAGATTAATACGCTCTAATGGTAGTATTTCCCAATAATTATCAAAATAATTACTTTCTAAATCTACTTTAGCCTTATCATAAGCCAAAGTTCCATTATATAAGATATTGTATTTTGCAGTCATCGCATTAAAACCACGATTGATTAATCTATCCTTCTTGACAGAACAGGAAAGACCCAATACAATAGCTATTAAAGCAGTTAAATAAGTAACAAATGGTTTTTTCAAAGCCAGTAACTTTATTACAAAACATAAAAACATACGATTTATTATGCTTTACAATTACATTTAGACATAACAGGAATAGATTCTACTACTTGGTTACCTTACACACAGATAATTAGAATTCACAAACCAATTGTAACAAAGAAACTAATTATTTTCCTAATACAACTAAATAATTGACTTTTTAACCCCCTGATACTCACCAAAACCCTAAGTGAAAATTATACATAAAGATACATCTTAGATAAAGTATCTGTAATAGGACATATTCAGCTTATGCAACCTAACTATCTTTATTATATCATTTAAGTACGACAAGAAATTAACTGGATTACAAATAATTTTTATCTTTGTGTTAAAGTTAGAAAAATATGAAAAAAGACATAGAAATTCCACTAGTGGAAAATGTAGAGATTGCCATTATTAAAGAATATAATGAAGACTTTCTTTCTGATGCTTGGTATGCCTATTTATTTAATAACAGTGAGAAACCAATAGAGGCAATATTAGTGGTTTCACAAGCCAAAGGCCAGATTGATGGTCATGATAGACAATCGAGTCTATTTCGTCATGCCTTTCCAATCTTACAGGCCAAAGAATGCTTAAAAATAGAGTTGCTAGATGACAATGTCTTTACATTAGATAATCACTTTATGTTAAGCTATTTTCAAGATTCTAAATTGTATGACAAGAATTTTATCTTTAAAGCAAATACTATAAGCAGTGATAAACTAACCAAGTTAGACAATACTAGCAAAATGGGAATTCTTGCCAAATAGCTAGCTATTTGGTAAAACATAAAAAGCAGTCCAAAAGGACTGCTTTTTATGTTTTACTGCTCAATAGTACAGTAGTTAAATATTTTTTTTAGGTGCTGAAGCAAAAGACGCAACAACAGATAAAATTAATACGACTCCGATTACTAATAAAGAAATTGTAGAAGGTATATGAACAAAGGGCGAAATAATCATCTTCACACCAATAAAAGATAATATAATTGCTAGACCATATTTCAACTTAGAAAACTTATCCATGAAGTTTGCTAATAAAAAATAAAGGGATCTCAAACCTAGAATTGCAAAAATATTAGAGGTATATAATATAAAGGGATCATCAGGAGCAATTGCAAAAATAGCCGGTATACTATCTACTGCAAAAATCAAATCGGTAAACTCTATAACCATCAAAGCAACAAATAACGGGGTAACCATTCTTACTCCATTTTGTACTGTGAAAAACTTTTCTCCATCATAATCAGGGCTAACCTTAAAGAACTTATGAACCATTTTTACAGCAAAATTATTTGTCAAATCACTATTTTCATCGTGTTCATCTTTAGCAAACCAACTTTTAATTCCAGAGACTAATAAGAAAATACCAAAAATAGTAAGTACTACATTTATTTGTACAGATTTACCGAAAATATTCATAAAAGGTAAATAGGTCTGGTTAATTATCTCTACTCCAGCGAATATAAAGATGGCTCTAAAGACTAAAGCTCCTATAATACCCCAAAAAAGGACTCTATGGTGCAAAACTTTTGGTACCTTAAAAAAGGTAAAAACCAGAATAAATACAAATAGATTATCTACTGAAAGTGCTTTCTCAATCCAATATGCACTTTGAAAACGTACAAAATTTTCTAAATCCATGTAGTAATAAATTACTCCACTAAAGCACATTGCTAAACTTATCCAAACAATAGACCAAATTAATGCTTCTTTAGTACCTACTACATGACTATTCTTATTAAAAACACCTAAATCTAATAATAACATTATTAGAATTACAACTCCAAAAAATCCCAGAAGACCTGGGTGATTACTCAAATGATCCATATATTATTTTTTTTTCTGTCTGTAAAAATAAACACAATAAATTTCCCCAAGGAAAACGCGATTAAACCGCTGTTTATCAAATGTTTATAAATAAATTTATTTAATATTTTGAGAAACAAAAAAACCTAACACATTAAAAATAAACACGTTAGGCGCTATAATCTAATAAATTCAAAAAGATCAAGAAATCTAAAAAAAAATTAATCTAATTTTTCTGTTAATTTCCTGAAAGTTTTTTTGGGATCTTTCCCATTATATAAAATGTCGTATACTGCATTAATTATAGGAGTTTTTGCTCCTACCTTCAAGGTTAACTCATAGGCACTTTTAGATGCATAGTAACCTTCAGCAATCATATTCATCTCCATTTGTGCACTCTTGACAGTATATCCTTTGCCAATCATGTTACCAAACATACGATTACGAGAAAATAAAGAATATCCAGTTACCAATAAATCTCCCAGATAAGCAGAGTTATTGATATTTCTTTTCATCTTGTAAACTTTCTTAATTACTTTATTCATCTCACGAATAGCATTACTCATAAGTAGTGCTTGAAAATTATCACCGTAACCTAATCCGTGAGCCATTCCACAAGCAATAGCATAAATATTCTTTAAAACAGCAGCATATTCAGTTCCGACAATATCATCAGTCAACTTAACTTTAATATAATGACTGCTAAAACAGTCTTGCAAAATTTTCCCATGAACTTTACTTCTACTTGCTATAGTTAAATAGGAAAGACGCTCCAAAGCAACTTCTTCAGCATGACAAGGACCGGTAATAACAGCTATATTCTCATATGCTACATTATACATCTGATGGAAATGCTCTCCTACTATCAAACTAGTTTCTGGGATTATACCCTTAATTGCAGAAACAACTATTTTATTTTCTAAGTTAACATGAACTGCTTCCATTTCCTTACTTAAAAAAGCAGAAGGAATAGCAAATATTACATAATCAGCGTAGGAAATAGCTTTATTAATATCATTAGTCAAATAAAGTTTATCTACATCAAATTCTACAGAACTTAAGTAATTTGGATTATGGTGATTAACTTTAATCTCCTGAACAACCGCTTCATTTCGGATGTACCAGGCAATATTACATAGATTTTCACTAAGCATTTTTACAATAGCGGTTGCCCAACTTCCACCACCTATAACCGCAAATTTTGGGTAATCATTCATAATTTCAGATTGTATCTGTGCCAAAAGTAAATAAAAAACCTATTGCAAGCAATTATTAGTATCGTGCATTTTTACTTAAAAAAATAAATCAATCTTAACAAATAACGACACATACAACACAAAACAATAATATATTCACACAATAAACAATAATAACAAATATATTCTACCGAAACGTTTCATAAAATTATCCGTTAATATTTTTATCTTTTCTATGAATTAAAAACACACTTAATATTAGTTAGTCACCAATTATAGATTCAAAAACATCTGTAATACAACACCTTAGCTTGTAGCCTGGGGTAAAACACAAATTGTTTTAATTTTTGCATTGTATGAATATATTTAATAATAATTACCTAAAAAATAAAGGGACTCCGCGTAGACATACCTTAAAAGCAATAAACTTTGTCAGGCACCTCTAGTGCAGAATCCCTTTGTTACTCTATTCTTACCTCTTGTAAAACAAATTATGATCTATATATTGCCACACTCTTTGATCTAATAAAGGTCTAGGATTTTTATTTTCTTTAATTGAATTTCTTATAAAAGTAGAAGAAATCTCCATAATCGGTGCGTTGTCAACAAACTTTATATTTGGGTGAGTTCTCAGTGGATTATCTACATTTTTAGCGCCAAATAAACGCGGGTAAATAAAAAACTTATATTGCTCTAATAATAGTTCGTAATTTTTCCATTTATGCAAGGTATCTAAATTATCTTCCCCCATTAACAAGCTAAATTCATAATTAGGATACCTCTGATGCAAATGAGCCATAGTATTAATGGTATAATTAGGCTGCATTAGAGAAAACTCAATATCTGAACTTTGAATATGATCATAGTTTTGGCAAGCTAGATTAACCATATGAATACGGTGATAATCCTCTAATAATCCCTTTTTCTTTTTTAAAGGACTATGTGGGGTAACAACCATCCATACCTGTTCTAAATCGGTAAATTGTACCATGTGATTGGCGATAATCATATGACCAACATGCACAGGATTAAATGTTCCAAAATATAACCCAACTTTCATAACTAGTTTACTTATTTACAAAGTTCTTTACAATATCGTAGGCATCCAACTTGGCTGTATCCAAATTATAATTCTTTATGACCAAATCAAACTGCGGAGCAGTTGCTAATTCAACAGAAGCTTTAGCGATACGCATGTTAATTTTATCTTCACTCTCGGTAGAGCGCTTTTTTAAGCGAATTTTCAACTCGTCAATACTAGGTGGCTTTACAAAAACAGCTAATGTTTGCTCAGGAAATTTCTTCTTAATTCTCAAGCCTCCTGCCACATCGATATCAAAAATAACGTTTTTACCTTGAGCCCAAATCCTCTCAATTTCCGCTTTTAAAGTCCCATAGAAATTATCTCGATACACTTCCTCCCACTCGATAAAATCTTCTGCTTTAATATGTTTTTTAAAATCCTCCAAAGACAAAAAATAATAATCCTTTCCATTAATCTCCTCTGGTCTAGGCTCACGAGAAGTACAAGAAATGGAGAATTCTAAATTTAAATCCTCTTTACTTAGCAAATGCCTAACAATAGTTGTTTTACCCGACCCTGAAGGTGCTGAAAAGACAATCAGTTTACCTTGTTTCATAAATATTAATCTTTGTATAATTTATAAATTAAAGCACATTTAGTACCTGCTCTTTAATCTTTTCTAATTCATCTTTCATCATAACCACTAATTTTTGCATTTCTGCATGGTTACTTTTAGATCCCATAGTATTAATCTCTCTTCCCATTTCCTGTGCAATAAACCCTAACTTTCTACCATTAGCTTGATCTCCATTAAGTGTTTCTAAGAAATAATCTAAATGCTTTTTAAGACGCACCTTTTCCTCTGTAATATCCATCTTTTCTAAATAATAGATGATTTCTTGCTCAAAGCGATTCTCATCAATATTTAATTGTAATTCAGCTAGATTATTTCTCAAGCGTTCTTTTACAGTTATTATGCGTTCAACATCTAAGTCTATGATTTGATTCATATAAGATTCGATATTATTTATGCGAACTATGAAATCTTTCTCTAAACTAGAGCCTTCACTTTTACGAAACTCTCCAATATTATGTAGAGCTTGTTTAATAACCTCTTGAATTTCTTTCCATTCACTCTCGTCTAACTCATGGCGTTCCACTTTGAGAGCATCCGGCATACGAACTGCCATCTTCATTAGTTCCGTGCTATCAGAATCTCCTATTATGGCCTTCATCTGTTCAATATAAGCCAATACAATCGGACCATTAATTTTATTAGTAGTCTCCTCTGCAGTAACTTCAACAAATAATGAAAAGTCAACTTTCCCTCTTTCTAAAGCTAGTGCAATAGTATTTCGTAAAGGAAGTTCCTTTTCTCTATAAGCCTGAGGTACGCGTACATTAAGGTCTAAATTTTTACTGTTTAAAGATTTTACCTCTACTGTAATCTTTTTAGTAGGCAATTGCGCACTTGCTTTACCAAAACCGGTCATTGATTGTATCATAATCTAAAAAAATAATAGCAACAAAGGTACTAAAAACTCAACATATACATTCAATTATAGTTTAAATACTAACCTTCCAAGATGATTTTAACCTTTTTACAACAAACTAAGACATTAAACACCTATACTAAAGGTTATCTTGGCTATAATTAAATATTTGCGTAAAAAAAA
>CANROJ010000085.1 GCA_947632215.1 uncultured Flavobacterium sp.
AAAAATATGTAAGGTTTAGTTTTCTTTACGCGATAAATTACTATTTATATGTTTTTTTTGTGTTTAACTATGGATTGTTTTCAAAATATTGCTCTTTTGTCTAGTAATCTTTTAATAATCATTTTTGTGTATTTAATATGTAGTATTTAGAAAATTTATGTTGATATTATTCATTTTGTTTTTATTTTGTGATAAAAATGCATTTATTTAAATTGTATAGTAAATATAACTGTTAAATATTTTTAAAATTATTATAAATAATTATATTTGGAGTTAAGAGGTGATTAATTTAAAATAAAGAGTATTTATGGTTAAGAAATTATTATCATTGTCTTTGTTTGTTTTGATATCTTACTCTACCTACGCAGGAGGATATAGAGTGAGTATGCAAGGAAATAAACAACTCGCGATGGGACATACAGGAGTGGCTGTAGTAAACGGGGCAGAGACATTGTTCTTTAATCCTGCAGCATCAGTTTTTTTAAAAGATACGTGGAGTTTTTCTGCGGGTGTGAGTTACTTAGTAGCTGATATAAAGTTTGAAAATAAGACTTATAATTGGAAAGAAGAGAGTAAAAATCCAGGGACTCCGATGTATGCTTACGCTGCATATAAACCTAATGATTGGATAAGTGTTGGATTGGCAATTTATACTCCCTTTGGTAGTAAGGTAGACTGGGAACACGCATGGGAAGGTGGCCATCTTGTCAATAACATTGATCTTAAGTCATTTTATATTCAACCTACCATAGCCATTAAGGTAAACGAGCGTTTTAGTTTTGCGGGAGGACCTATTTTTGTAAGTGGTAGTGTTTCTTTTAATCGAAATGTATCTCGTAGTTTAACTAATCAAGAAGGAGAGTTTACTAATGTAACCGTCAAATCGCATGACGTTACTGCATGGGGTTGGACTGCTGGTTACTTACTTAATGTTACAGATCATTTGCGTATTGGTATGAATTACCGCTCGGAAATTAAGATGAGTGCTAAAAATGGAAGCGCAATATTTAATAATGTGCCTAGTTATGCAGAGTCTATTTTTAAAGATGGTAAGATTACCGCTGAGCTGCCATTACCGGCAGAATTGAGTGTAGGGGCATCTTATGAAGTGGGAAAATGGTTATTTGCTTTTGATTATAATCGGGTATTTTGGAAAGTATATGATGCTTTGACTATTGATTTTGTTGATAGTCCAGCTATTGGAAAGTCTGTTAATCCAAGGAATTATAAAGATTCTAGTGTTTATCGTCTAGGAGCTCAGTATACGGTAAATGAGCAATGGAGTGTTAGAGCAGGTTGGTATTATGACCAAAGTCCGGTACAAGATGGTTATTTCGCACCAGAAACACCTCGTAATGATTCTAGAGCGTATACCGGAGGGTTTACCTATAAATTTAAAAATGGTATAGGTATAGATGTAGCTGCAAATTTTATGAATTTTAGTAGTGTAGAGAACTCTTATGACTATTATCAAGAAGATGGAAATAATGTTTCTTTTGGTGGAGTCTACAAAAGTGCCGTGACAAGTGGAAGTATTGGAATTAGTTATAGCTTCTAAAAAAAGCTAGTGGAAATAAGGAAACAATAAAGTTTTATATAACATGAAAAAAAAGTATTTATTTATTTTACCAGTTGTAGTATTTTTAGCTAGCTGTGACCCATCGGTAAAAGACGCAATAGATCAGGACACTTATTACCCGGGTGAAGCAAATTTCTCTAGCTATGTTGCTATTGGAAATAGTTTAACGGCTGGATATATGGATGGAACGGTTTTTAAAAGTGGCCAGGAGTACTCCTTTCCAAATATATTAGCCGGTCAGTTTAAAGTTGTAGGAGGTAATGATTTTACCCAGCCTTCTTTTGAAGACGATGTGGCTAATGTAGGGGGATTAATTTTAAATGGAAATGTTATAGCTCCAACTCGTTTGATAATGAATATGAGTACTAATTCTCCTGAGAATATCAAAGGGACTGTAACTATTGAGGTTGCTTCTCAACAAAAGAAAGCATATCATAATGCCGGTGTATCAGGGGCGAAAAGTTTTCATTTATTAGCTCCTGGTTATGGAAGTCTTGCAGGAGTAGCCAACGGTACTGCTAATCCTTATTTTGTGCGAACGGCAACTTCAGAGTCAACAACGATAATGCAAGATGCTTTGAGTTTAAATCCAACTTTTTTCACCAATTGGATAGGGTCTAACGACGTTCTTGCATATGCTACTTCTGGTGGAGATGGAATTGACCAAAATGAGTTAGGAGGATTGGATCCTGCTTTGTATGGATCTAATGATATTACTCATGTAGGAGTATTTGCAAATGTATATGAGACAATAACGGGATTGTTAGTAGAAAATGGTGCAAAGGGTGTGGTTGCAACTATTCCAGATGTAACAGCTATTCCATTTTTCACTACCGTACCTTATAATCCTATAGCTCCAGAACTTATAGGTGAGCAAAACATAGATGTTTTAAATGAATTAGTAGGTTTTTTAAAGACCATCTTAGACGAAGCACAACAAGGAGATCGTTTGGAATTTTTCTCAAAAGATAAACCTAATGCTCTTTTAATTCAGGATAAAACTTTAGTAGATATGTCTTCATTACTGGAGCTGGGCTTAACACAAGCTGCTAATGCGGGATATTTTGAGTTTAATGAGCAGGAAATCAAAATGATGTCTCAGGCTTATGGACAAGCCAGACATGCAAAGGCTAGTGATTTAATACTTTTAACAAGTAGTGCGCAAATTGGCGTTCCTCTTGAGCAAACTGGTAATCCTGGAGTTGATGCTTTGCTTATCAATGGGGTTTCTTTTCCTTTAGGGGATGAATTTGTATTAAATCCAGTGGAGCAGACAAAAATTAAGAGTGCTACCCAAGGTTTTAATTTAGCAATCAAATCTGTAGCTTCTAAGTATAGTTTAGCAGTTGTGGATATGAACGCCATTTTGAATCAAGCAGTTAGTGGCATTAGACTTGAAGATGGTCAGGTTTACACAGCAGATTATTTTAATGGACAGGGAAATCTAAATACAGTGTTGTTTTCTTTAGATGGTGTGCATTTAAATCCTAGAGGGTATGCATTTGTATCTTTAGAAATATTAAAGGTAATTAATCAATACTTTAAGGCTAATATACCTTTAGTAAATCCTGCTAAATACCCAGGACCGACATTATTACCTAGCAATTAATTTTTTTTTCGTAATTTTATAAAAAAAGATGGCGTTAATTATTAGATTATTAGTAACTACAGCTATAGTAGTTCTATTGTGTAATCTCCTACCGGGGGTTTTTATAGAGGGATGGACATCTGCCTTATGGGTGGCTGTTGTAATGGGATTGCTTAATGCATTTGTGCGTCCTGTTTTAGTTTTCTTAACTCTACCTGCTACTATAGTTACTATGGGATTATTTTTATTGGTAATAAATGCTTTAATTATACTCTTATGTGCTTATTTTGTAGGTGGATTTGTAGTAGATGGCTTTTGGTATGCTGTATTGTTTAGTATTGTATTGACTATTTGTCAATCTTTAGTCAATGGATTGCTACCAAAAGATAATCCTAAAAACCAATAAAAAATTAATGATTGAAATACAATCAGTTAAAAACTTGGATGGGTTGTAAAAATAATTTATTTTTGCAACCCAAATTTATTATGTAAATACATCAAAAAATGAATATTACAAAGAATAATGTAGATGCTCTGAACGCTATTGTTACAATAGAGCTTGCAAAAGAAGATTACCAAGGTAATGTGGATAAGGTATTAGCTAACTATAAAAAAACCGCTAGCGTACCAGGATTTAGAAAAGGTGCTATGCCAATGAGCTTAATTGTTAAGCAATATGGTAAAGCTGTTTTGTTGGAAGAGGTTAACAAGATTCTACAAGATAAATTAAATAATTACCTTGTAGAAGAGAAATTGGATATTTTAGGAAACCCGCTACCTGTATTAAACGAAGATTTTGATTGGGATGCAGATGTATTAAAATTTGATTTTGAATTAGGTTTAACTCCTGAGTTTGCTGTTAATTTAGAAGATGTTTCTAATATAGTAAAATACCAAATCGTTGCTGATCAAGCCATGTTAGATGAGCAAGTAGAGTATATTCAAAAACAGTACGGGAAATTAGTTTCTCAAGCTGCTGTGGAAGAGAACTCAGAATTATTAGTTACGGTTGTTGATGAAGAAGCTGGAATTAATAACGAAACTAAATTTGCTGTTGCAGACATTAGAACAAAAACTAATCAAAAGAAATTTTTAAATAAAAAAGTAGGTGATACACTAAGTGTTTCTACTAAAGGTTTATTTGAAGACGAACAAAGAAATTTACAGTTCACAGGAACTCAAGAATTAGTTGAGCTTGATGTAGTTGTTACAATTAAAGAGATTAACGAAACGCAAAAAGCAGAATTAAATCAAGAATTATTCGATAAATTATTCGGAGAAGGAATTGTGACTTCTGTTGAACAGTTACAAGAGAAAATTAAAGAAGATGCTGAAAAGCAGTTTAAAGGACAAGGGGATCAAAAATTCTTAAGTGATGTTTATGAGAACCTAGTAGATTCTATTTCTTTTGATTTACCAGCTACTTTCTTAAAGAAATGGTTGCAAACTGCAGGGGAAACTACTTTAACTCCAGAGCAAGCAGAAGAAGAGTATAACAAAAGTGAGAAAGGTTTACGCTTCCAATTAATTGAAGGTAAATTAATGTCTCAATATGATTTACAGTTAAACTTTGAAGAGATTAAAGAACATACTGTAAAATTAATCAAAGATCAGTTAGCTCAATTCGGTCAAGCTGATGCTGACGATAAAACTGTTGAAGATATCGTAGCTAGAGTTATGTCTAATCAAGAAGAGGTTAAACGTATTTCTGAACAAGTGATGAGTGAAAAGGTATTAGCTTTATTTAATGATAAAGTTAAAGCTGAAGCTAAAGAAGTTTCTTACCAAGATTTCGTTAAAGAAATGTACGGAGCTTAATTTAGCAAGAAAAAAATAAGTATATTTGAGCGTCTTCCCAAAAAGGGAAGACGCTTATTTTTTAGAATAAAAAAAGAAATATATATGGATTACGGTAAAGAATTTCAAAAATTTGCTACGAAGCATCATGGTATAAATAGTATGTATTACGACAAGATTGTAAGTAGTATGACTCCTTATATTATTGAAGAAAGACAAATGAATGTTGCATCTATGGACGTGTTTTCAAGGTTAATGATGGATAGAATCATTTTCCTAGGTACAGCTATTGATGATTACGTTGCTAACATCATTCAGGCTCAATTATTGTTTTTAGCTAGTGTGGATAATGATAAAGATATTAGTGTTTATGTGAATTCACCTGGAGGGGGAGTGTATGCTGGTTTGGGAATTTACGATACAATGCAATTCATTAAACCAGATGTAGCTACTATTTGTACTGGTATGGCTGCATCAATGGGTGCTGTTTTATTGTGTGCAGGTGCTAAAGGAAAGCGTTCTGCCTTACCTCACTCTCGAGTTATGATACATCAGCCTTTAGGAGGAGCGCAAGGACAGGCTTCCGATATTGAAATTACGGCAAGAGAAATCTTGAAGTTAAAAGATGAACTATATCAAATCATCTCTAAACACTCAGGACAAAGCATGGAGAAAGTACACCATGACAGTGATCGTGATTATTGGATGATAGCTCAGCAAGCCAAAGAATATGGAATGATTGATGAGGTACTAATTAGAGAATAAAAATTTATGGCAAAACAGCAGATGAAGTGTTCTTTTTGTGGAAGTCCGGAATCGGCAACAAATATTTTGATTGCAGGTATTGATGCTCATATCTGTGATAAATGTGTAGATCAAGCTTACGGTATTATTTTAGAGGATAATCAAGAGGACAAGCAAGAGGAATTAAGTCAAGAATTGCTTTTGAAAAAACCGATGGAAATTCGTGCTTTTTTAGATCAATATGTAATAGGACAAGACCAAACTAAAAAGGTTATGTCTGTAGCGGTTTATAACCATTACAAACGATTATTACAGGAGTCTAAGTCTACAGAAGACCAAGAGATTGAGATTGAAAAAAGTAACGTAATAATGGTTGGTCAAACTGGAACAGGAAAGACTCTAGTTGCTAAGACAATTGCTAGAATGTTGAATGTTCCATTAGCTATTGTCGATGCTACAGTTTTAACAGAGGCTGGTTATGTAGGAGAAGATGTTGAGGGGATTCTAACTAAGTTACTGCAAGCAGCAGATTATGAAGTTGAAAAGGCAGAAAGAGGAATCATTTTTATAGATGAGATTGATAAGATTGCTCGTAAGAGCGATAATCCGTCAATCACAAGGGATGTTTCTGGTGAAGGAGTGCAACAAGCTTTATTGAAGCTTCTGGAAGGGAGTATAGTTAATGTACCGCCTGAGGGTGGACGTAAGCATCCTAATCAGAAGTTTATAGAGGTAAATACAAAGAATATTCTTTTTATAGCTGGAGGTGCTTTTGATGGTATTGAGAGAATCATTTCTAAGCGATTGAATTTCCAAGCGGTGGGATATAGTTCGTTAATAGAAGGAGATCAAGTAGATCGAAAAAATTTAATGCAATATATTATTCCAAAAGATATTAAGGATTATGGTTTAATACCTGAGATTATAGGTCGTTTACCTGTGTTGACTCATATGGATCCTTTAGATAAGCCAACTTTACGAGCTATTTTAACTCAACCCAAAAATGCTTTGGTAAAACAATACGAAATGTTGTTTTCAATGGATGGTATTACCTTAAAGTTTACTGAAGAGGCTTTAGATTATATTGTTGATAAGGCTTTGGAGTATAAGTTAGGGGCTCGAGGATTGCGTTCTTTATGTGAAGCAATTTTGACAGATGCTATGTATGAGCTTCCAAGTCAAGAGCAAGTAAGTGAATTATTAGTAGATGAGCATTATGCTAAGAATGCATTGAATAGAAATTTATTGCAGCGCCTAGAAGCTACTGCCATATAGTTGATATAAAAAACGCAAAACAATTTGTTTTGCGTTTTTTTTGTTTGTAAACAAAAAAAGGAGATTTGTT
>CANROJ010000086.1 GCA_947632215.1 uncultured Flavobacterium sp.
TAAAGTTCAATATTTTACTCTTGTGTGTGCTCCTTGAGAGTTAATTGTATTTTCTCGATTGAATTACGATACATCTGCAGCACTAATCCTTCATAATGTTCTAGCTCGATCACCTCATTCTTAAAGAATTCATGGTTTGGATATTGATCTGCTAAAAATCCTGCTAGAGTATCGTACTGCTCACTTTCGTCAAAACGATATGGTAAAAATCTATTTATATCGCTTATGTTATAATGGGCATGAACTACATATACTCCAGTAGACACATTTTCAACTATTGGCTCTTCATTATCGTACTCATCTTGGATCTCACCAACTAATTCCTCTAAGATATCCTCCATTGTTACAATTCCGGTGAATTCTCCTACTTCATTAGTTGCTATAGCCATTTGTAAATGTTTGGCTTGAAACTGTTTTAAAACATGTTTAATTAAAGCGCTTTCTGAAATATAAATAGGCTCACGCATTAGTTCTGATATAGCCGTACCACTATTGTCTTTCATCATTGCTTTCATCAAGTCTTTAGTGTATACAACACCCTTAATATCATCTAGGGAGTCTTCAAAGACTGGGTAACGAGAGTAGCCCTCATTAATAGCAAATTCAATAGCATCATTTACTGTAGTTGTAATCTCAATAGCCGAAACATTCTTTCTTAATGTCTGAATATTATTTACTCTACGGTCGTCAAAATCAAAAACATTTTGAATTAAAAGACGTTCAGTTTCTTCAATTGCACCTCCCTCTTGACTTTCAGTAATAATCATCTTTAGTTCTTCCTCGGTGTGAATATCAGACCCATGAACAGGAGTTATTCCGAACATACGTAGCATTCCATTGGCTAAACCATTCATTATCCAGATAATAGGACGGAAAATAAAATAAAATATTCGTAAAGGTAATGCAATAGCAAAAGTTGTTTTAGTCGGGAAATTTATAGCTATAGATTTAGGAGCCAACTCTCCAAAAACAATATGCAAAATAGTAATAATAGCAAATGCAATCGGAAAAGATATATTTTGAGCTATGACCACCCAATCTGGACCTGTCAATCCAAATACTTCGAAAACTTTTAAAATTAAAGGTGTTAACGAACTTTCTCCTACCCACCCTAAACCAAGAGACGCTAGGGTAATTCCTAATTGGGTAGCAGCTAGATAAGCATCTAAATTATTCACAATGCCTTTTGCGAGATCTGCTACTTTAGAGTTTAATTCTTGATGAATTTCAATTTGTGAACTACGAACTTTTACAATAGCAAATTCTGCAGCTACAAAAAATCCATTTAGGAATACTAATACAAGGGTAAGAATTAATTTCCATACGGAAATTTCGGTGTGTACAATGTTTGCGCTAGCCAACATTGTAATGATCTGGGGGTATGTCTCCATTTTTCAAATAAAAATAAGGCCTAGTTTATTCTTTTTAGTGGCCTTTTGTAAGTCTCTACGTTTTTAACGCGTACCTAATATATCAAATATACAAAATATTTTAATACATTATGTTTACAAAATTAGTACTTTTTTATAAAACAATAGTGTTTTATAACTTTACAAACCTAAAAAATAACTAGTTCTTGTCAAATAAATATAAAATGAAAAGCAAGTTTAAACAACTTCTACAAAAATATAACCTAAAAGACGCACTATATTACAGTACGTCTTTATCGAAAGGAAAAGGTAATATATTTGTTAAAGATTCTGAAAAACACACAGTTCCCTCAGCTCCCATAAAATACATTTGAATGGGTAAATCTTGCTTAACCTCATATTCAAAAATACTTTGTCTACAAGCTCCACATGGAGGTATTGGAGAGTTTGTGACCTTAGTGTCAGAACTAGCTGTAATTGCCATCTTCAATATTTTCTTATCTGGATGCACTGCATTTGCATAAAATATTGCTGTACGCTCAGCACATAACCCAGAAGGATAAGCAGAATTCTCTTGATTCGAGCCCACTACTACCGTGCCATCATCTAAAAGTAATGCAGCACCAACTCTAAACTTAGAATAGGGAGCATAGGCATTTTTTCTTACCTCTATAGCCTTATGCATTAACAACTGATCTTGCTCTGGAATTTCATTCAGAGAATCAAACTGCAAAAAGGAGCTGATAACTTCAATTTTTTTCATATAAATAAATTTTTTAATATTGAGTCAAAAAAATCCAAAACGCAAGTCTATAAACTACGTTTTGGATTTGCATACAAATATAAGCTTATTTATTAATAGTATCTTTTCTTATCTAAATGAAAAGTCAAAGAAAACCTCAAAGTATTCTCTAGTGGATTGTTTATAGTAGATGTTGAAAATAAATAAGATAAATCAATATCTATTTTCTTGTAGCGAAAACCAGCCCCTAGAGTCGCAAATTGTCTTGCGCCTTTTTGCTCACTCTCGTGAAAGTATCCTGTACGTAAAGCAAATTGATTATCGTACCAATACTCTACTCCCATAGACCATATTATCTCTTTCATTTGTTCGTTAAACCCACCGCTTTTACTACCAAAGGAATCAAAAACTCCTTTAAACCAACTAATCTTATCATAATTTACCCTTGCCTGTACATCTGTTGGGTCTATAGGAGGCGTGGGTACAAGCAACTTAGAAAACTCTGTAGTAAAAGTTATAGTATTATAGTAATCTAATATAAAATCGAACCCTACTCCAACTTTTAAGTTAGTAGGTAAAAAAGAGCCCTCTCCTATTTGATCATCATACTTAATCTTAGGTCCAAGATTAGAAATATTAAAACCAGCCCTTAAACGTCCATCGAAATTACTGAAACTAATTTTTCTACCTTGGTAGAATCCCGATACATCCACAGCAATACTAGTAGCGTTGGAAGTAGCATCATCCACTTCGGGATATTTTAAACTAGACTGAAGAAATCGTCCGGTGACTCCCATTGAAAAAGTCTCACTTAATTGTAAAGAATAAGATAAATCAAAAGCGAATTCGTTAGGTTTTCTTGTAATGACGCTTGAATTATATTCCGAGCGCATATTAATATCTCCCATGCCAAAATAACGCAAACTAGCCCCTAAGGCACTTCTAGAGTTTAATTTTCTAAAATAAGTTAGCTGTCCAAGTGACATACCACTAGTAATCTTAGACATATAAGGAGTGTAACTCATAGAAAACCCTTGATCTATGCCAATAAAAGCATACTTAGCAGCGTTATGTTGCTGTGCAAAAGCATCAGCAGATGTAGCCACACCCATGTCTGCCATACCTGAAGATCTAGCATCGGCGTTAATAGTTAAGAATGGCACTCCTGTTACAATTGGCCTAATATCTTGACTGACACCATCATAACTCAGAATCATAGCGAAAAGAAAATATATATATTTTTTCATATCTGATTTTAAATCTCGTGTTTTGAATTTATAAAGTTTTATATGATTTACAAATCTATTAGAAAAAACTCAAGCTTTTATCCATAGCAATTAACATTACATGAATTCGATAGTTAGTATTTTTAAATATACTAGTATAGTTAATATTTATTTCCTTTAAAAGCCACTCTTTCACCTATAATATTAATCCTATAAAAATAAAGAACTAACTATAGAAAGCTAGCTTAATAAAATGCAATCTACTTTTAAACGTTTTACTTTAATAAGAATTGTCTAAATTATAAAAACTATAGCAAAACTATTATTGGCGATTCCTTTTAGAAATAGGACAAGAATGCTTAAATTCGTTTTCTCGTGTTTATAAAATACTTTATCTTTTTAATGGAAAATACAACAAAAGCATTGTGGAGTTATAAAATAAATTAGTCTTTTTTCTACTAGACAAACAATTATATCCAAACCTACTATTGCAACTATAAGGACCTGCTAATTAAACCACTAAACATTAAAAGAATCACCTTGAAAAACACCTTGAATTCATACAAAATGTACTTTACAAAAAAATCATTTACAAACTAGAAAATCATTTTTTACTTAAAAGACAATACATAAACAACTTAATCGTTATATAACAATAAGTTCTATACTTACATCAAAGCTATTGAGCAATTGCAATTAAGCGCATTGCCAATTAAGTGTTAATTACAAAATTGCGTACAATATTATATCCACTTACAATAAGATGAGAATTAAAAGAAATTTAGCATTTCAAGTATTAACAGCCATACTAATTACAGCTGGTGTAACTAGTTGCAGTAATAAAAACAATAATGTTTCAACTGCCACAGGATGGAAAATTAATGATAAAAACGGGGGATTTCAGTACAATACTAAATATGTCCAAAAAACACCTAATGGCATGGTACCAATAGAAGGTGGTACTTTTACCATGGGACAGATTCAGCAAGATATTATGGGAGATTGGAACAATGCTCCCAAACAAATGTACGTTCAATCGTTTTATATGGATGAAACCGAAACTACCAATATCATGTATAATGAATATCTTTATTGGTTAAGAACAGTTTTCCCACAAAACAACAAACTTTATCAAGAAATTTATAGAAGTGCACTTCCAGATACTTTAGTATGGCGAAACCCTACAGGATTCAATGAATCGTTAATTACTAGCTATTTACGACATCCCGCGTATGCTCAATACCCAGTTGTTGGGGTTAGTTGGATACAAGCCAACGATTATGCTAAATGGAGAACAGATCGAGTAAATGAACTAAAGCTAGAAGAAGCAGGTTATTTAAAACCTGATGCAAAAATAAATGAGGCATATGGAGATGCTCACTTTAGTACAGATGCTTACTTATTAAGTCCTAGCTCCGTTTATGGTGGAAACTCAGATATTGTCTACCGCGGGGTAAACAATAGAGCACAGGAAGATTCTCGCAACATATATGCTACACAAAACTTAGGGCTTTTCACAACACAATTCCGTTTACCCACAGAGGCAGAATGGGAATATGCTGCAATTGGTCTTATAGGAAACAGAGAGTACAACAACTATAAAGGAAAAGGAAGATTCCCTTGGGATAATCCCGACAAAAAAAGAAAAGGAAGACCACAGGTATTAAACACCAATTATGCCAACTATAAACAAAGTAGAGGTGATTATGGTGGAATTGCTGGTTGGGGAACAGATAACGGAGATATCACCACGCCTGTTAAGTCTTATCCACCGAATGATTTCGGGCTATATGATATGGCTGGAAACGTTGCCGAATGGGTAGCAGATTTATACTATCCAGTTTTAGATGATTTAGGCGCTGACTTTAATTATTATAGAGGAAGCGTTTACTATCAAACAAAATTAGCTCCAGATGGAACTGTACAAATTGTAACGGAACAAAACGCAGAGTTTACTGAACAATCTAATAATAGAAGATCTATTAAAAATCTACCAGGAGAAGTAGCTCAACTAGCAATAGACCCAAAAAGCTTACCATCAAATCCTTACTCGCATGAACAAACTAAACCAATAGTAGAACAAACACAAAACCCAGCCAATAAAAAGCCATCTCAACTTTACGATGAGAAATCTAGAGTAATAAAGGGAGGCTCGTGGAAGGATAGAATCTATTGGTTAGATCCAGCCACAAGAAGATTTTACCCTCAGGATATGAGCGCCGACAATATTGGCTTTCGTTTAGCAATGACTAAAGTTGGAGAAAAAACAAATAAAAGAAGAACAAAAAATTAATTACTTCATATCGAAAAAAGCCCTAAATATTTAGGGCTTTTTTTTATACTTTTGAAATATGAATATTACAGACTTATACCAGTGCTTTTTACAGTGTGATGGCGTTAGTACCGATACTAGAAATATTACACCAAACAGTTTATTCTTTGCTTTGAAAGGAGAGAACTTTGATGCTAACCAATTTGCTAAGCAAGCTTTAGAAAAAGGCGCGGCTTTCGTAATAATGGACGATAAGAAGTTAGCCACTGATCCAGGCAAGATGATAGTAGTACCTAACGTATTAGGAGCATTACAACAACTTGCTAAATATCATCGTCAACAATTAGGCCTACCAATAATAGCCCTTACGGGAAGCAATGGAAAAACAACTACTAAAGAGTTAATAACAAAAGTTTTAGCCAAAAAATATATAACCAAATCTACTATAGGAAACTTAAACAATCATATTGGAGTTCCTCTAACCTTACTAAGTTTTGATTCCTCTACAGACATAGGCGTAGTAGAAATTGGGGCGAACCATAAAAATGAGATCAGCTTTTTATGCGAACTTATTGATCCTGATTTCGGATACATTACAAATTTTGGGAAAGCACATTTGGAAGGCTTCGGCAGTATTGAAGGCGTTATAAAAGCAAAAAGCGAACTTTATGACTACTTAGAGGACAATCATAAAATGGCTTTTATTAACTTAGATGACCCGATACAAGATGCAAAGAGTATTACTTTCGCCAGATACAGCTTTAGCGAAAATCAAGCTGCAAATATTCAATTTGACAATTATTTTAATAACCTCAACGCAGGTGTAACCTTTAAAGGAGTAAAAATAAACTCTCACCTAACAGGTCTTTACAATACCACTAATATAGCAGCCGCAGTTGCCATTGGTTCATTTTTCGAAGTACCACTAAATCATATCAAAGAGAGTATAGAGAATTACATCCCTACAAACAATCGCTCACAATGGATTAAAAAAGAATCAACTACCATACTTTTAGATGCTTATAATGCAAATCCATCGAGTATGCAAGCAGCAGTAAACAACTTTATTGATATATCTAGCGACAAGGAAAAGGTAATAATTTTAGCAGACATGTTTGAATTAGGACAACACAGTAATCAAGAACACAGAGCTATTATTGATAGTTTAAAAGACAAGGAGTTAAAAACTATTTTTATTGGAAACGAATTCTATCAACACAATCAAGAAGCAAACCAATACAATTCATTTTACCAAACCTATGAAGATTTCAAAAATGACAGTCAACAAATACAAAATCTTGACAATAAGACCATATTAATAAAAGGATCCAGAGCAATGGCTTTAGAGAGAATTTTAGAGTTACTTAAATAAAACAAGCCCTGTAAA
>CANROJ010000087.1 GCA_947632215.1 uncultured Flavobacterium sp.
TACAACTCTTATTATCTCTCATAGTTACAACTCATAAGATAATATACTTGAAAGTAATCTCTTACTTTAATATTTTTTCAAAAGCCATCCGCTCAGAACCTCTAAAAACAACCTGCCCACAATAGACGTACCCTAGTTTATCAAATAAGTGAAGCATAGGTTGATTATCGAAATTAGTATCAGCTTTAATACTATAAATTTGCCTATCTAGTACAAACTTTTCAACGTGCTGTAAAATTTGTTTTGCAACTCCTTTTCCTATCTGGTCCTTGGCTACTGCGAGTCGGTGAATTACTACAAAATCACAGGTACTTAACCATTTTCCTTTAATATTGGCGTATTGAGGCTCATCGTTTATCTTTAAAGCGACATAGCCCAGTATTTGCTGATTACTCCCCAGAAGAACATAACCACAATTTTGTTGAATATCCTTGCGTATTACATCCAAATTAGGATAGCCATCTTGCCATTGGTTACTATTGTCAAGTTTTCTTCTATAGATAGCATCTTGGATAATATCCCATATAGAATTAGCCTGATTTACATTAGCTAAAGCAAAAGTATTGTTCATCACTATTTAGTATTGATATTGCCTAAGGTAAATAAAAAATCTGATTCGGCTGATCTTAGAAAAAACAAATAATATTAATAGCGATTTTTCCATCGCTTTAAATCATCTTTGCTACTATTAATCAAGTTGCTCTAAATCAGTCGTTTAAAAATATATGGCGAAGATCATAATCTATTTGAACAGAAAGTTCTTTGTTCACTGCTTTCTCATAGCCCCTTGATAAACTTCTATTATTAGTAGCAAAACTAAACTCCTTGCCAATACTTTATTTTCAAGTAATTAATTTATTGTTTTACTCCTGTGATCTATTATAGTAAGAGCCCTGCTCTAAGAATTCATTAGTGTCTCTTAAAGGCTTGTCTTGTTTAGGTTTACTAAAAATACTAAAGCCAATAAGTCCTGCAATATCCTTAAACGCAATAAAAAAAAGAAAAAAGGTCAAAGAAAAATGGCTACCTCATCCTCTTTGACCTTTAAAATATATATTTGTCACTTAAGCTTACTCTTCTCTTCTTCGCCTTGTACTTAAACGCTCGTTACGCAAAGGAGTAGCTTTGGTTTGAGATAATTTCTTTTCTCTTTCATAATTCATCTTACCATCTCTTCCTACTCTTCCAACAGCTTTACTACTAGCGATACTTCTTCTAAAAGAGTCTGCCTTGCTTGACTGATCTTCTTGCTCCACGCTAGCTTCTTGAGTCATTATTGAAGGCTCAATTAAACGCTGTAGTTCTTGCAACTCAGATTCACTTAAATCTCTATATTCCCCTGTTGGTACATCTAAAGAAATATTAATAATTCTAATGCGTTTTAAAGCAACTACATCATAGTCGAAGTACTCACACATCCTTCTGATTTGTCGGTTTAGTCCTTGGGTTAGAAACAACCTAAATACATATTTACTTATAGGTTCTACCCTACACTCTTTAGTAATGGTATCTAAAATAGGTACCCCTGAGCGCATACCTTGTAAAAAACGATCGGTAATAATTCGGTTAACCGTTACGATATACTCCTTCTCATGATTGTTCTTTTGGCGTAAAATCTTATTTACAATATCTCCGTCATTAGTCATCAAAATAAGTCCTTCACTATCTTTATCTAAACGCCCAACAGGAAAAATTCTCTTAGGATAATTAATATAATCAACAATATTATTATCTACCGATTGATTTGTAGTACATTCTATCCCTCTTGGCTTATTAAAAGCCAAGTAAACAGGTTTATCGTTACTTGCTTGAATCAGTTCTCCTTTGACGCGAATCTCATCCTCTATACTTACTTTTAGCCCCATTACAGGTACCTCTCCATTAACAGTGATAAGCTCTTGCTCAATTAATCGGTCCGCCTCTCTACGAGAGCAGTATCCTACTTCTGACAAGTATTTATTTAATCTTGTTTTTTGATCTTGCGTTTGTTCCATCGTAAAACTACTATTTTAATTAATCCGATTGATTTGCTATGCCTTTACAATAAAATCTTTAATACTTTGATAAACCTTTGGGTCTTGTAAAGAGTGATCTAAGTCTTTAGTATAAATAATTTGAGCGCCATTTTGCTTTAATACCTCATGCAGCTCTTTACTTTGTTCTAGAGGAATTACTTGATCTTGATAGTCGTGAATCACAAGTGTTTTAACCAATAAGTTTTCTACAAATAATGCACCACAATAAGATTCCATATCCATTTGTATTATACTCTGTAAATAAAGGGTTATTTGTCTTTGTAAGGCCTTGCTATAACCCATCATTTTATAATAGTTATCTACAATATCTTTAAATTTATCCAAACTTCCCATTACAACTACCTTATTTAATCCAGGATTATGCCCTTTTGATAAGGCAGCTAATAAGGCAAAAGATCCCAAAGAATGAGAAATAACCACATTGGGATTAAAAACCTCTAGGGCTTGTTGTATTAATTGCGAATAATGGTATACCGATAATTGCTTACCCTGACTCTTACCTTGTCCCATAGCATCTATGGCAATAATACGGTAATTATTGGGTAAGTAATTTATCAAATCCTCCCACCTATTTGAATTACTTTGCCAACCATGAACTAAAAGAATTGTCTGGATCGGCTTAGAGGTAATATCCCAAATATAACATTGCATAGATTGTCCATTGAATTCTAATTTCTGCAAAGTAGCCCTTTGTAAAAAAGCAGGTAATTGACCATGTAACTTTCCTTTTAAGGGAGTTGAAAATAATTTAAAAGCAATTTTAACACTTGCTTTAGCATTAAATATACTAAGAGTATTTAATAAAACTCCTATTAGCTTCTTCATAGGTTACAAAGTAAAAAAAGCCTCTGAAATTAGAGGCTTTTAATGGGATTATATGCTTGCAATAATTGCATCAATTTTATCTTTTTCTTCTTGCGCTAACGCACTATCAACTAAGATACGTCCAGAGTGCTCATCGGTAATAATTTTCTTACGAGCAGCAATCTCTACTTGTGTTTGCGAAGGGATTGTGAAGTAAGAACCCACAGAAGCACCACGCTCTACAGAAACTACAGCTAAACCATTCTTAACACCGTTTCTTATTCTTTTATAAGCTACAAGTAAACGCTCCTCTACGTCTAGAGTAAACTCTTGGGATTTTTGCAAAAGCAAAGATTCTTCACGCTCAGTCTCAGCCATAATATCATTTAACTCTGCTTGCTTATGTGAAAGGTGTTCTTCTCTTGCACTTAAACGAGTTTGAGTTTCTGAGATATTACTTTTCTTAAACTCAATACTAGCTTTCATTTCCTTGATGTGTTTTTCAGCTAGCTCAATTTCAAGATTTTGGAATTCTATTTCTTTCTCTAAAGAATTGAACTCTCTGTTGTTCTTTACCTGATTCTGTTGCTCAGTATATTTCTTGATCGCTTCTTTAAACTCTTCAATAGCTACCTTTTTATCCTTGATTCCGGTCTCAATTGTACTTAAATCAGCATTTAACTTTTCTAAGCGTTTGTGTAGTCCAGCAACTTCATCTTGTAAATCTTCCACTTCAAGAGGTAATTCTCCTCTCATATTTCTAATTTCGTCAATTCTAGAGTCAATTAATTGCAAATCATATAAAGCTCTTAATTTCTCTTCAACGGTTAATTCTTTTTTCTTTGTCATCTTATAAGTAGTTAACTGGATTCGTATTTACTGTTGATAAAATAACTGCAAAAGTAGTCATTTTTTTCGAAAGATATTCAACTATATAATTTTTTGTATACCTTTCACTTTCAAAATGACCAATATCTGCTAAAACAATCTGATTTTCAGCCTGATAATAATCATGATATTTTAAATCTGCAGTAATAAATATATCTGCCTGTTGTGCAATAGCAGCCTTTATGGCAAAACTACCGGACCCGCCCAATACAGCAACTCTTTTAATAGGCTTACCTAATAAATTACTGTAGCGAATTCCCCCACAAATCATTTTTTGCTTAACATGTTGTAAAAAATCTTTTTCATCCATAGCAGACTCTAATTCCCCAATCATTCCCATACCTACGTTTTGCAATGGATTTTCTAAAGAATATATTTCATAGGCTACTTCTTGATAAGAATGTGTGGTAAACAAGGCTTTTAAAATACTACTTTGTAAATGTTTTTCAAAAACAACTTCTAATTTAACCTCCTTTTCCTGGTGAAATACCCCTACCTCTCCTATAGTTGGTTCGCTGTGTTCAAGAGGTAAAAAACTTCCTGTTCCTTCACTGTAAAAACTACAATTACTGTATTTTGATATCTGTCCGGCACCTGCTGCAAAAAGAGCACTTCTTACGATTTGTAATTCACTACTTGGAACATAGGTAACCAATTTCTTAATATAGTTCTCTTTGGGAAGCAGTATCTTAGTATTATTGATTCCTAAAGCATCGCATAAAATTTTATTTACTCCTAAACAGTGGTTATCTAAGGCTGTATGAATAGCATAAATGGCTATATCATTCTTTATTGCCATAATTAGCGCTCTTTGCACATAATCGGCTCCGGTTAACTTCTTAATACTAGAGAACCAAATAGGATGAAAACAAACAATGGTATTACACCTTTTATCTATTGCCTCTTGCACCACTGTTTCCAAAGCATCGTGAGCTACTAAGACAGAGGTAATTTCCATATCATACTGACCTACCAAAAGTCCGACATTATCGAAACTCTCTGCGTAACCCAAAGGGGCTAAGTCTTGCAAAACACCTATAAACTCCTTAATCTTCATATTATTAAATATACTTTTTTATTGACTTGACTAACTCTTGTTCAAAGGTAGAAAAAATTCTTACCTATATCCGAAATAAAGAGTATTGTCCCAAGGTACTGCCCCTACTTCTAAGTAAAAGGCAAATACTTTATTAAGATAGGTATTTTATAGGTCAAATGAAAAAAATATATAAAACAAACTTATCTTTGTAGAGCATTATACCAAAGTCTTGAAAAAAAACCAATAAGTGCTTTATAAAGAATTACAAAGACTATAAAGCTTTTATTACCCTTAGTTAACAAACAACTATAAACTTACTCTATATGTCCTTTTTATTAAAACTATTATTTCCATTTGCTCTCTTGTATGCTTTTATCACTTCTTTTAGAACCTTTTTATATAAAAAAGGAATCTTAAAAAGACACCGATTTAACCTACCAACAATAGTAGTGGGAAATTTAAGTGTAGGAGGTACAGGTAAGACCCCTATGGTGGAGTATTTAATTAATTTATTAAGACCTAAGTATGCTTTGGCTACTTTATCCAGGGGATACAAACGTCAAAGTAAAGGCTTTGTCCTAGCTAATAAACAAACTCTAATGCCTGAGATTGGCGACGAGCCCTTTCAGTACCACCATAAATTTACAGATATAGTTGTAGCTGTAGATAATAAAAGAGTAAACGGAATACAACAAATTCTAAAGCAAAAACCCTCTACCCAAGTAGTAATCTTAGATGATGCCTATCAACACTTGGCTCTTAAGGCTGGCTTGTACATACTATTAACTCAATATAATGACTTTTTCTATGACGATTATATTTTGCCTTGCGGAAAACTCCGAGAACTTAGAAGTGCTTATAAAAGAGCAGACATAATCCTGGTAACCAAATGTCCTAAAGACCTAAGTAAAGAGAATCAATTAGATATAACAAAAAAATTAAATCTTCAACCGGGACAATTGTCTTTTTTTACGTATATTGAATTTAGTAAAATTGCAAAGAATAAAACAAGTTCAATTTCTTTAGATGAATTTACAGCACAGGACTTTATTATGGTGGCAGGTATTGCCAAACCACAAAGTTTCTTTGATCACTTAAAAAAACCACATACTATTTGTATGTCTTTTAAAGATCATCATAATTTTACCCAAAAGGATATTGAACAAATTTTACATCAAGCAAATCATAAAAAGATTATTACCACAGAGAAAGATTACGTTCGTTTAAAGGATCTAATTCCCTGTGAGCAATTGTATTATTTACCAATTCAAAGCTCTTTTATTGCCAATGGCCAAGACTTTGACAAAACCATTTTAAACTATGTGGGAACAAGTACAACAAACGGTTGAGTTTTTAAATGAAAAAACAAATTTTAAACCTGAGATAGGTATTGTATTGGGATCAGGATTAGGAAATTTAACCAATGACATTAATATTGAATTTGAGATTCCTTATGAACAAATCCCTAATTTTCCAGTCTCCACTGTAGAGGGACATAAAGGAGCTTTAATATTTGGAACGATTAACAACAAAAAAGTAGTAGCCATGCAAGGGCGCTTTCACTACTATGAAGGTTATGATATTAAAACAACTGTATTTCCAATTAGAGTAATGAAATTCTTAGGAGTACAAACTCTAATAGTTTCTAATGCTTCAGGTGGAGTTAATCCTAATTTTAAGGTTGGAGATGTTATGATTATTACCGATCATATTAATGCATTCCCTGAGCATCCACTAAGAGGCAAGAACGATCCTCGTTTTGGTCCTCGTTTTGTAAATATGAACCAAGTATACGCTCCTTGGCTTATCCAAAAGGCTAAAGAAATTGGCAAAGAGCTATCTATGGATTTAAAACAAGGTATTTACTATGGATTACAAGGGCCTACTTTTGAAACTTTAGCTGAATACAAAATGGTTAAAGCAGTAGGAGCAGATTGCGTGGGAATGTCTACTGTTCCAGAGGTAATTGTTGCCAGACACATGGACATGGAGGTTTTTGGAATATCAGTTATCTCAGATATGGGAGACGAAGAAGGTATTGCAGATGTAAACCATGAAGAAGTATTAAAAGCAGTTCAATCTGCAGAGCCAATTGCTCGTAAATTAATCACTGAGCTTGTAGGTTCTTTATAATTAAAGACAACCAATATAG
Source organism: uncultured Flavobacterium sp. (assembly GCA_947632215.1). GTDB lineage: Bacteria > Bacteroidota > Bacteroidia > Flavobacteriales > Flavobacteriaceae > Flavobacterium. The sequence continues at coordinate 6,920 of CANROJ010000087.1, forward strand.
AATATAAAAAACGG
>CANROJ010000088.1 GCA_947632215.1 uncultured Flavobacterium sp.
AAAAAAAAGGTTTAAGGATGTTCTTAAACCTTTTTTTTATTGAGAATCTAGTTGGTTATATTTTATATTTTTTGTTAAAAATTATACACCAAAAAAAAATAATATATTTTATTGTCATATTTTTTTGGATTTAATTATTAGAATATTAATTGAATCCTTTATGTTTAGCAAATCACTGAAAAAACGCTTTAAAACCATTAAAACTCAACGTTGGCGTGGTGTTTTATGCGAAAAAAGGTTTGTAAAAAGACTTTACGAACACAATAATTAATCGTAAATTTGAGACTTGTAAAAATCGATTGATTATGATGAATATTCCAACTTCCAGTCTACCACGCGTAGTTATTATTGGAGGAGGTTTCGGAGGGCTGTCTCTTGCTAAAAAATTAAAAAATAAAAACTTTCAAGTTGTCTTACTTGATAAGCATAATTACCATACTTTTCAACCATTATTGTACCAAGTTGCAACAGGTGGATTAGAATCTGGGTCTATTGCTTACCCAATTCGTAAAGTAGTACAATCTAGAAATGAAGTGTTTTTTCGTCTAGCAGATGTGCAAAGTATTGACACCCAGAATAAGAAAGTTATTTCTGATATTGGTACTATCTTCTATGACTATTTAGTTATTGCTACTGGTTCTAAAACTAATTTCTTTGGAAATAAAGAAATTCAGAAAAATAGTATGGCTATGAAAACTATTCCTCAGTCATTAGATATTAGAAGTTTAGTCTTAGAAAACTTTGAAGCAGCACTTCTTACTAATGATATAGAGGAGCGCAAAGCTTTAATGAACTTCGTAATCGTGGGTGCAGGACCAACCGGTGTTGAATTGGCGGGTGCTTTAGCTGAAATGAAAAAGCATATTCTTCCTAAGGATTATCCAGATTTAGATTTTAGTTTAATGCAAATTAACGTAGTTCAGGGAGCTAGTAGAGTTTTAGATGCGATGAGTGAAAAGAGTTCACAAGCTGCAGAGAAATTCTTAAAGCAACTTGGGGTTACTGTTTGGCTTGGAGAGATTGTTACTAATTATGATGGTGTAAAGGTAACAACTAAGAGTGGAAATGATTTTATTTCTCAGAACGTTATTTGGACCGCAGGAGTTATGGGAGCAGATGTTCAAGGTTTTGATACAGCTACTGTAATGCAAAGAGGTAATCGAATGAAAGTGAATCAATTTAACCAAGTAGAAGGCTTTAGCGACATTTTTGCTATTGGTGATATTGCTACAATGATGACCGAGAAAACACCGATGGGACATCCGATGATGGCTCAACCAGCTATCCAGCAAGGTGATTTATTGGCAAACAATTTAGTGCGCTTAGTCAAAGGAGAAGCTTTAAAGCCATTTGTTTACAATGATAAAGGTTCAATGGCTACTATTGGAAGAAATAAGGCAGTGGTAGATTTACCTAAGTTTCATTTCAATGGTTTCTTTGCTTGGTTTGTATGGATGTTTGTACATTTAATGTCGTTAATTGGCTTTAGAAACAAATTAGTAGTTTTCTCTAACTGGTTGTACAACTATTTAATGTTTGATAGACAAGCGCGTTTGATTATTCGACCTTATAAAAATAAGAAAAAAGTAGATAAAGAATAACTGCTTGCTAAACAACTACAAAGGATTGTCTTTATAGAATTGGATTAGAAAATCCACAAACTTATTATAAGATTGTAATCCTTGTTTTTGATTGGTAGCTTTTAAAAAGTTATCATAAAATATATTAAAGAAAGAATCTGTGAAGTTTCTATGCGAATGCCAAAACAAGGCGTTTTCTCTTAGGTTATCTTGTATACCTTTTGGGATCTCTTGTAGTATCGCTTGGAACATTACAGGTTCTTTTTTGTTTAATTCCCTTAGACAATATCTTAAAGCAAATATATTTGCAGCATATCGATTTATTTCTAATTCTTGATTTTTGCTAGCTATATAACCAATAAAATTAGCCTCACTTTCTCTGCTAAAACCAAGTTGGTGTGCTGTTTCATGGCTGGCGGTAACAATCATTGTGAGTTTGGGTATTTGATTGTTTATTTGAGCCTCGTTTGTAAAAGGATTAATATAACCAGAAAAGCCCATATAAGTTATTAGGGGACTAAATAGGGATTCTTTTATAGTAGTTTTTCTATATGTAAATACCTTTAATTCTAATGCAGCCTTTTGCATACCCCTTGGGACTTGATGTAGAATTTGCTCTACAGAGTAAGGATTCTTAACCTTTGTGTCTTTGTGTGTACTTAGGAGCTTGTGTTGGCGTTGTGTTTGTTTTAGTATTTTGTAACTAACCTCTAGTAGGTCTTCATTAGAGTAGACTTTAGAATAATTTAATTTGGTTTCTAAGGGGGTGTTATAATTGTTTAATCCCCATGTAATTATAAATAGGGCAAAGATATATGTGATCGAATATAAACTTGCCACTAGTAGAGTTATTATTTTATTAAACAAAGTATGTTTGCTTTGTACTAACTTATAACAAAATTGTATAGCATACAGGGCCATACATATATAGAGAATATCCCCCAAAGAAAAAGTAAACCACTTTGTTAATTCATAGCTTAAAGTACTATAGTAAGTGTAAAATCCTTGGGTGTAATATTCTTGGATGAAATTCGGGTGTGCTTTACTAAGGCAAAGGATTATCCATAAGATAAAGGCGAGGAACAAGGTTTTTGCAAAACGTTTTAAATTTTTTTTCATCCAAAGCTAACTATTAGTCCATCCAAAGTGATCTTGACTGTATCAAAGAGTTAAGATAATAAATAGTTTTGTGAATAACAGTAAAATAAAAAATATTCTAAATTAGAAAAAGAGAAGCTAAACTTGTTGAAAACAAAAAAGAACTACTAAAAGGGGGAGTAGTTCTTTTTGTTAGTGGAAAAATCACTAAAATGCTATATTACGATAAGGGATTATAAAAAAAGATGAATTACACTTTTTGAAATAATCACAACTATGGTACAAATGTAGTAAATAAAATCTTACCTATCTCAGTTGTATTAAAAATTAAAAGTTAAATTATTAGAAGATAGCTTATTGAGTTGTTTTGGTAAGGTAAAAACAAAAACTATGTAATACACTTTTTGTTATCTTTGTTATCTTTAATATTAATCAAAGTATACACTGAGATGCAAAATATAGTTTCTCTGCCTTGATTCAGGATGCTCAACTAGATTAGTTAATTTATTAAATTAATACAGATCTTAGAAAAAAGCAATACCAGTAAAGCCCTAGGAAGTAGCAATGATTAAAATAATTAGTGATTTAGTACGTTTATATTTCGAGTAGCAATTAACAAATGGAAGTCATATTACATGATGAAAAAAAATCTATTATTGGTTTGTTTTTTATTGGGTAGCCAAATAATGGTTGCGCAAAAAAAATACCAAGAATTAACTAAAGAGGATTATTTAGAGGATTTCGATCTATTAGTAAATATTATAGAGAGACAACATCCTAATCCCTATCGTTTTACTTCTAAAGAGTACTTTGAAGAAAAGGTACAAAACCTTAGGCAAGATTTGGAGCAAAATCCTTCTTATGCTCAGTTTTTACTCTCTAGTCCTTTATCTTACATTAATGATGCACATGCTGGCTTAACTACAGATTTAATTTTCTTTGAAGATTTTTCAAAGCAAGCGCATTTTTTTCCTTTTTCTACTATAGTTTATAATAATAAAGTATATATAAATCAGTTTGGTCAACTTATTCCTCATGGGGCAGTTTTGCAACAAGTTAATGGACGTGAGGTATCCGATTTATTAGAGAGTATACAAATAAGTAGTGATGGTAGTATAGAGGCTATTAATTCTAAAGATTTCTCTTTGTACTGTTCGTTTATTTTTAGTGAAGAACCCTATTACGATATTACTTATAAAATAAGAGAACAAGATCAACAAGAGTTTCAAGTTCGTATAAAGGCTAGTGATTATTCACAAAGCTATTATAATTCTCAAAAGTCAATTTTACCTATTGATTTAATTAGTTATGCCTATGGTATTTATGGTAGAGAATTAACCCCAGATACCTATTGTTTGACTATTAAAACTTTTGGTTTTTCTGAGGAGTATGCTTACCAAAAATTAAGTGAGTTTTTTGCAGAATTAAACCAAAAAGGAATTAAAAATTTGGTGATTGATATTCGTGCCAATGGAGGAGGATTACTGAGCAATATTGCTTTGTATTACTCCTTTATCTCCAAAGAAAAAACATTTACAAATAATTATAGGTATGCCGCTAAAGTTATTGATGTACAAGTAAGAGAAAACTTGGTAGATTCCAACGGGAGACAGCTCTCAGATATGGATATTAAGAATATGGATAACTTTATGTTTCAGCGTTATGATTATGATCAAGAGAAAGACTATTATTTTGGTAATAGCCGCTTAGATGAGAGTTATGTAGAGAATTATCCAAGAGATAGAAATGCATTTGAAGGAGATGTTATTTTGTTAATCGATAATAATACGGTTTCTGCAGCTGCCTATTTTGCAAGTTTATTTAAGCAAAATCAAAGAGGGATAATAGTTGGTCAGGAAACAAGGACGTGTAGTAATTTTACTACCGCATCTTGGTTTTTAAATTACAAATTACCTAACACTCAAACTATTGTAAATTTACCTCGCTCAGAGGTTTTCTTTAATCAACAAATTGATGCAATAGAGCAATGCTCTGGAGTATTGCCAGATTATCAAGTAAGCGATGCTATGTTTGTTCAAAGTCTAAAACAAGTGCAAGATCCTGATATTGAATTAGTTTTAGAAATTTTAGAAAAGAAAAAGATACAATCCAAAGTGATTGATTCACAGTAGTATATTGCGTATTACTTAAAGTGTTACTTGTTGGTTTTTATTGTGTTGATTAGCACCGAATTTCGGATAATATTTGTTGAGAAAAGAATATTAATTATGAAATTTACTTGTTAAATGCAATGTTATTGCGCTTTAAAATACCTACATTTGATATTATTTAATAAACTGAAATAGTAAAGATATGAGTAAAGAAATTAGAGATTTGCAACCTAAGGAATTATGGGAGCAATTTGCTGATTTAAACGCAGTTCCACGTCCTTCTAAAAAAGAAGAACGAGTAATTGAGTTTATGATGAATTTTGGTAAAAACCTTAATTTAGAGACTATAAAAGATGAAGTAGGAAATGTAATCATAAAAAAACCAGCTACTCAGAATATGACAGATCGTAAAACAGTTGTTTTGCAATCTCATCTGGATATGGTTCATCAAAAAAACAACGATACTGAATTCGATTTTGATACCCAAGGTATTCAAATGTTCGTCGATCAGGATTGGGTCAGAGCTAAGGGAACAACCCTTGGAGCAGATAATGGTATTGGAGTAGCTACTATTATGGCTATTTTAAAAAGTACAGATATAGAACACCCAGCAATAGAGGCTTTGTTTACTATTGATGAAGAGACTGGTATGACTGGGGCTAAGGGATTAGTTGGGGGTCTTTTACAAGGAGAAATTCTATTGAATTTAGACACAGAAGAGGATGATGAAATCGATATCGGATGTGCTGGAGGGATTGATATAACTGCTTTGGCAGAATATGATCAAGAACCTACTCCGGAGGGATCTGTGGGATATAGGATTACTGTAAAAGGACTAAATGGAGGACATTCAGGAATGGATATTCACAAGGGCTTAGGTAATGCTAATAAGATTATGAACCGTTTGCTTTTTGATTCTTTTGATTCATTCGGATTGCAAATTAGTTCAATAAAAGGAGGAAGTTTGCGAAATGCTATTCCTAGAGAGAGTGTAGCTCATGTAATTATTGCTAAGGTATACGAGGATGCTTTTGTTTTTGATATGAATTCTATCGTTGAAGAAATAAGAGAGGAATTACACAGTGTTGACCCTAATTTTGAAGTGGTATTTGAAAAATTAGAGTCAAAAGATAAGCCTGAGTTTGTTATGCCGCCAATGGCTCAGTACTTTTTAGTACGCTCTTTGTATGCTGCCCACAATGGAGTATATAAAATGAGTAGTGAATTTGAAGGACTTGTAGAGGCTTCTAATAATATTGCAAAGGTAGAAGTAGCTGAGGGTTATTTATCCATTAAGTGTTTAACTCGTTCTTCGGTGGAGTCTTCTAAAATGGATTTAGCAAACTCTTTGCGTAGTGCTTTTGAACTAATGGGGTGTGAAGTAGAATTCTCTGGTTCATATCCTGGATGGAGCCCTAAGGCTGATAGTGCTATTTTGGGAGTTTTAGAAGAAATATATGAAAAACAAAATAATACAAAAGCTAATGTAGTTGCTTGTCACGCTGGGTTAGAATGTGGGATATTAGGGACAAATTACCCAGATATGGATATGATTTCATTTGGACCGACTATTCGTGGAGCCCATTCACCTGATGAGAGAGTAAGTATATCTTCTGTTCAGAAATACTGGAAATTTATTTTAGAGATATTAAAAAATATTCCAGTAAAATAATAAATACA
>CANROJ010000089.1 GCA_947632215.1 uncultured Flavobacterium sp.
TATTAGTGATCATGAGAGCCACCTTCGTTTTTTATCAAGTGACTTTGGATATAATAGGCGCCCGTTAAGGCTATTTGTGGACTCTGTGGCATACTCTGCAAGATAGTTACCTGGGTGTAGCCAAGTTCTGATATTCCAGTTTTTACCTCAATGCGCTTAAAGTGAAATTCTTCCAAGTTTTGATCCTCTACCACAAATATATATTGTTTACCATCTGCTTTTACTATAGCAGTATCAGGCAAACTGGGTAGTTTAGAATCTCCCATATAAATTAAGGCATTTACGTAGAAACCAGGAACTAAACTTTGATCAGTAGGTGTAATATTGGCGTGAACCGCTACAGTTTTTGTACCTGGTTCAAAAGCGTTTCCAATACTAAAGATGGTTGCGGTAATTGGTTGTGAATTATTATTAGTTAAACTAAAACTAACATTTTGACCAACTTTTATTTGAGCTAAATCTTTCTCAAAGACCATTAAATCTAAATGTACCTTAGAATTATCTACTACATTAAACATGGGTTGTCCCGCTGCAATATTGGTGCCTATTTTTACATCAATGCTAGATACATTACCCCCTATAGGAGAGGTAATCTCAATGCTTGTGGCATTGGAACCCGGAGTTACCTTAAGTAATTTTAATTGATTAGTTAGTGACTGATAACGAGCTCTTTCAATATTTAGATCTGATTTGGTTTTTTGGTATACCTTCTGTGAATTGACATTTTGATCGCGAAGGGTTTGTTGTCTTTGGAATTCTAACTCTAGGTAATCTAAGTTTGTTTTACTTACCATATACTGTTCCTGTAATTGGATGAATTCGGGACTTTCTATAACAGCTAAAAGCTGTGATTTATTTACTTTTTGGCCTTTATTTACTAAAATTTTAGTAACCGTACCTCCTAGAAAACTCGTAACATCGGCCTGATCTGTGGCAGGGAGTTTAATTACTCCGTTTACCCTTAAAACATCGCTGAGATTTCTGTCTTGGATTTGCCCAAGGGTAATATCTGCTGCTTTAAATTGGATGCTACTTAATTCTACTTCTTTCACCTGTGATGTACTTTGGGTTTGTGAACTAGACTCTTGCTGGGGGGGATCTTGGATGTTATGGTCTTTTTTTGTGCAACTTAGAGTTAGTAAACTTAGAGTCAAACCAAGGGTTATAATAGATTTTTTCATAGTCAATTATTGATTTATTAGGTAATGTAAAACATTGTGAGATAAGTTATATTGTAATACAGCCTCTAGGTAATTAATGTATATAGTAAAGGCTGTTTCCATGGACTGTATATATTCCACATAAGAAATATCTCCATTGTTATATTGTTTGTTAGCGTGATCCGTTATTGTATCAGCATTGTTTAACGCACTTTTTTGATAGTATTGAATTACTTTGTCTTGAGCCGAGATAATATCTAATTGCTGTTGTACATTGGAATCTAATTGGGTTAGTAAATACTCTTTGTCTGTTTCTAATTGTTTTCTTTGGGTCTTTAATGCTTTTACCCTGGCCTTGGTGGCAGTAAAGAAAATTGGGATAGTAATACCTACCGAGTAACTTGGAACCCGTAACTCATTGGAGTAGTTTCTCACTGTTCCACCGCTGGAAGTCTGTAGCCCAGATTCAGACTCTATTCTATAGGCTATAGATATATCTGGTAAAAATGCAGATTTCTCAAGTTTGGTTTGGGCCTCAAGTGTAGAGATTTGATTCTTAGCCAGTAGTAGACTATTGTTTTGGCTCAGATCATAATCCTCTAAAACATCATGGTAGTCAAATTCTAATCCCAGCTCAAAAGCAATGAAATCTTCTTGTATGTTTAAAAGAGCTTTAAGCTTAGCCTTTTCATTTAATAAAAAAGCTTGGTTTTGGGTAATTAATACACTTACCTCTTGCTCTTTTGCAATGGCAACATTACTCTCCATAATGGTTGATTCCCCTGTTTGGTAACGCAACAAAGCAGATGCAGAGAACTCTTTTAAAAGTTCTAATTGTTGGTCCAATACAAAGCTTCTACTAGTGGCAAATAGCATATTATGCCAAGATTGCCTTACTAAGAACTCTATTTCAATAACACTTTTTTGCACTTGTAAAAGGGAGGTTTCATAGTTGCTTTTAAGTATTTGTTTCTTAGGAGCATAACTAAAGGGACTAAAGCTTTGACTTACCTCTAAGGCGATATCTTTTTGTTGGGCAGTATTTAAGTGTCCAAATCCCGTTGCTAAATTTGTTTTATCAGGATCAAAAGCTGTTTTGATTCTTTGCTGCTCACTCTTTGCTCCAAGCCGCGCTGCTTCAATGGATTGATTATTTTCAATGGCTAAGCTTACTGCTTGCTCTAAGGAAATTACCCTTGGTGATTCTTGAGACAAAGCAGGCAGGGTAACACATAAAAGCAAAGCGCTCAATATGCTTGTCTTGGCTCCCTTACCAAGGCCTAGTCCTTTTTCTTGATAGTAATAAATAATAGGAAGTACAATTAAGGTTAAAATAGTAGCCGAGATAAGACCTCCTATAACCACGGTTGCTAATGGTTTCTGAACTTCTGCACCAGCCCCAGAGGATAGGGCCATGGGCATAAATCCTAAGGAGGCCACAAGAGCGGTTAATAAAACTGGTCTTAGGCGAATTTTGGTTCCCTGGATTATTCTTTCATATAATGCCATACCTTCTTTTTTTAGTTGATTAAATTGACCAATAAGTACAATACCATTTAAAACCGCTACTCCAAAAAGGGCGATAAATCCTACCCCAGCCGAAATACTAAAAGGCATATCACGCAGCCAAAGTGCTGCAATTCCTCCTATAGCCGATAATGGAATAGCTGTAAAGATCATTAAAGACTGCTTGATTGATTTAAAAGTAAAGTAGAGTAACACGAAAATTAAACCAAGGGCAATTGGCACCGCAATACTAAGGCGATTAGTGGCCTCTATAAGGTTTTCAAATTGTCCACCATAAGTTATATAATACCCCTGTGGAATGGTTAATTTTTGGTCCAATACCTTTTGTATTTGGGTTACCACGCTTTTCACATCTGTGTCTCTGACATTAAATCCTAGTACTATTCGTCTTTTGCCGTCTTCCCTGCTTATTTGTTGGGGACCATCTTGGTAATCAATGTTGGCAATTTGCCCTAGGGGAATTTGTCCACCACCGGGCAAGGGGATAAAAGTATTTCTAATGTTTTCAATATCCGATCTAGATTCTTGATCTAAGCGAACCACAAGGTCAAATCGCTTTTCTCCTTCATAAACAAAACCAGCAGCTTCACCAGCATAACTCATGCGTATAATCTGACTTATCTCTGAGATTGACAAGCCATACAGAGCTAGTTTATCTTTGTCATAGCTAATGCTAATTTGCGGTAAACCACTCACTCGTTCCAATTTTGGAGAACTTACTCCCTTGATGTTTGATATATAGGATTCTATCTCTTCTCCAATGGCTGCTAAGCGCTCTAAATCTTCTCCAAATACTTTGATGGCCACATCGCTTCTAACCCCTGTCATAAGTTCGTTGAAACGCATTTGAATAGGTTGAGAGAATTCTGTTGTGACTCCAGGAATTTGATCTAATGCGGCTTCCATTTTTTTAATTAATTCTTCTTTGCTAGAAGCGCTGGTCCACTGGTCTTTATCTTTTAAGACCACAATTAAATCAGCTGCCTCCATTGGCATTGGGTCGGTTGGAATTTCGGCGCTACCTATTTTAGAAATCACCATTTTAACTTCTGGGAAATTCTCTTTTAGTATCTGTTCAGCCAAAGTGGTGGTTTCTATTTCCTGGGATAGTGAACTTCCAGAGGAAATAATAATATGGGTTGCTAAATCTCCCTCGTCTAAGGTAGGGATGAATTCACCACCCATATTAGAGAATACATAAATAGATAGTCCAAAAAGTAAAAATGAACTAGCCAATACTAGGCGTTTTACTTTGAAAGCTTTCTCTAAAATAGGTTTGTAAAAGCGGTAAATTCTATCGATTATTTTATCGCTGAAGTTTGGTTTTTCTTTTCCTACGTCTTTAGAGAGTACTAAAGAACAAACCATAGGAACATAGGTTAAAGACAAAATAAAAGCCCCTAAGATGGCAAAAGATACCGTTTGAGCCATAGGACCAAACATCTTACCCTCAATTCCGGAAAGTGCCAATATAGGTAGATAGACAATTAAGATAATAATTTCTCCAAAAGCAGCGCTTGTTCTAATTTTAGATGAGGCTTTAAATACTTCTTGGTTAAGCTCAGATTGGCTAAGGCGCCTTTTGTTTCCTTGGTGTAACCTATAGACAATTGCCTCGACAATAATAACAGCTCCATCGACTATTAATCCAAAGTCTATGGCTCCTAAACTCATTAAGTTACCACTTACACCAAACAGACGCATCATAGAGATAGCAAACAATAAGGATAGGGGAATAACCGTGGCTACAATTAAGCCAGCCCGCCAGTTACCTAGTAGAAGAACTAAAACGAAAATCACAATTAAAGCCCCTTCCATTAAGTTGTTCTGGATGGTTTGAACTGTTTTGTCAATTAACTTGGTGCGATCTAAAAATGGTTCTATAACTATGCCTTGTGGTAGAGACTTTTCAATTTGAGCCATACGCTCTTTAACAAGGGAAACCACCTCTTGGGTATTGGCGTCTTTGAGCATCATTACCATTCCACCAACCTCTTCACCCTGTCCATCTTTGGTTACTGCGCCATAGCGAATACTACTGCCGATGCGTACTTGGGCAAGATCTCTAATTAGTATTGGAGTACCGTTGAGATTCTTTACAACGATTTTCTCGATATCTTGTAAATTAGATACCATTCCAATGCTTCGAATAAAATAGGAGTAGGGCTTTTTATCGATATATGCCCCACCTGTGTTTTCATTGTTAGCCTCAAGGGCTTGAAATATTTCTAAAATAGAGACGTCTAAAGAATTAAGTACTTCGGGTTTTACAGCAATTTCATATTGCTTTAAATGTCCCCCTAGTGTATTTACCTCAGCTACTCCTTTTACCCCTAATAATTGAGGTTTTATTATCCAGTCTTGGATGGTGCGAAGTTCCATGCTATTGTACTGCTGCTCATAGCCTTCTTTAGGGTAAACTACATACTGGTAGATTTCACCTAATCCTGTAGAAACAGGAGCAAGTTCGGGAGTTCCAACTCCCTTTGGTATAATTTGGGAAGCTTGATCTAATTTTTCATTGATTTGAGTTCTTGCCCAATAGATATCTGTATTCTCTGTGAAGACTACCGTAATTACACTTAATCCAAATCTACTCATGGAGCGCAGTTCGGTAATATTTGGAATTGGCTTAAGAGCCTGTTCGATGGGATAGGTGATAAACTGTTCTACCTCTTGGGTTGCCAAGGTAGGAGAAGAGGTAATTATTTGTACTTGATTATTTGTAATATCTGGCTGGGTATCCATGGGTAAAGTAGATACCGAATATGCACCCACTGCAATTAATGCAAGGGTTAGTATACCAATAATAAACTTATTTTGGATACTAAAATGTATGATTTTATCTAACATTGTAATAAAATTAGTTTTATAATAGATAGGTATAGCCTAAGGAGTTTAAGCTATATGATAAAGGCTAATATTTATTACGATAATCGAGGGGGTTGCCAGATACTAAGGCTAATGTTTTTAGGTGTTTTATAATAAGCGTAAACCACCTCTTTATTAATAGAAGGAGTGTTCTCTTTGGGAAGCTTTAAACTAAGAGCTAAGGTAATAGATGTAGCGCAACAATTACAGGTGCAAAGTGGAGAACAAGTATCCCCGGAGTCCTGCTGGGTGTGATTATGATCCTCTAGCGATACAGAGTAGTTTTGTGTGAAAGAAGCATCTTGGTATCTATCGGTACATGGGTAGCTTGCCACTAGTAAAACTAGTAGGGAAAGAGCTATGTGTACTATATTTCGAATATCTTTCATTTGCGCTATAAAGATACATAAAAAACATTAAATTATAATATATTATATCTTTAGTTTGGATTTTTATGTTTAAAATAAACTAAAAATTTAGTAAATTCTTTTAATGAAAATTAACTTTTTACAAAGTGAACCTAT
>CANROJ010000090.1 GCA_947632215.1 uncultured Flavobacterium sp.
AGGGACTCGAACCCTGGCATCGGTTACCCGATGACAGATTAGCAATCTGCTCCGTTACCACTCCGGCACCTCTCCTTGCTTCTAGGGATATTTTCCTTAAATGCATGGCAAACATACTGCGAGTTTTTCATTTGTGCAAATGCATTTGTGTTTTTTTTTGATGTTTTTTTATGCTTATTATTTAAAGTATTCATTGTTAATGGTATATGCTTTTGATTTTTTTTTGCCAATTATGTAATATAAAAACATTTTGTTCAAAACGTAAGTTATAATGTGTCCTTTGCGATAGTCTTGTTTTTCATTAGTCATATTTTTTGAGACTCATTAGCTAGTAGAGTTAGCGTTTTGGTGAATTTCTAAATACATTGTCAAGTATTATTTTGAAGATTTGTGTACATTTGTATTTCTTAAAAATATAGGGATTAAATTTTAAAATAATAAAAGCATACTCCTTAAAATAGTAGCAATAATCATATAAGTATATAATGAAAATAGATACCAGTATTGCATTTGATTCCGATCGCTTGCATTTTGAAATTGTAAATGAAAAATTCAAAGACGCAATTTTTGAAGCTCTAAGTCCTGTAGTAGCAAAGTTTTTGCCTTTTATACCATCTGGTAAATTAGAAGATACCCAAGGTTTTATCGATTATAGTATTGCTCAATTAAACAAAGGACAGGATATAACCTTAACAGCAAGTGATAAGCAAACTGGTGAATTTATTGGTTGTTGTGGTATTCATGATATTTGTAAAGAAAATGTTTCATTGGGTATATGGTTAAAAGAAGCTGCTTTTGGCAAGGGATATGGTACCGAGCTTATTCAAGCATTAGAGGGTTTCATTTTAAAGAACATGCAAGTAGATTATATAATATACAACGTGGAGAGAAACAATAGTGGTAGTATTAAAATCGCAGAAAAACTTGGTTATATCTTTGATCATGAATTTGTAAGAAATATTGAAGATGTGAAAATATTAAACATGTTACAATACCGTAAGAATGTAAAATAAATCAAAAGGGTTTTAAATTTAATTTAGAGCCCTTTTGTTTTGTAAAATTTAATTTAAAGCCTAATGATACAGTCTATAAGAGAATTGACCCAAATAGATTACAAAGAAGTTCCATGGGGACGTTTGATGCATTTTAATGGTAGGGCAGTAGATATACCAGCTCTTTTATATATTCTTGAAAACGATGGAAAGGATCACGATAAAAGAATGGCTTTAATTACCATAGCAAACGCTATAGAGAATAAAGGTGGTTTAACCATAGCTAGTCCTATTGTTCTTATCTATTTAATTAAAAATTTTGAACTAGATACTACTAATACTAGTCTTTATTTGCGTATTTTTTTGAAAATGGCAAAAGCTCTTGCCTTGCAATGGGAGTTATTTATGGATAGTGATTTATTTAAGAACAAGGTTTTTAGTAAAAGCTATTGGCAAGAAGATTCTCCTTACTTGTGGCCTGAATTTGAAAGTGAGCAAATAGATCAACTACTCTGGGGAGAAAGGTCTTGTATTGTTACTTTTGATGATCCATGGTTTTATACCAAGCAAATTTTATTAAGCTATCAAAAGGATATTGAAAAAACCTTTACCCAGGATTTAATGGATAAAGGCTTGATCTATGAGATAAGTACTATTTTGAATATGATAAAGGACCAAGTTAGGCATCCTTTTTCCTTAGATTTCAAATGGAGCACTAAGGATTTGATTTTACATAGTATTGACTCCACTCATTTAAATGACTATTGGACGAATTTAACCCCTAGTGTGGCTAAGTATCTAAGCTTTGATAGTATGAAGGATGATAGAATCTTAAAGGAGTTTATTCGTATATCTAATATAGAGCAGCAAAGAGGGACTTGTCTTGTTCTAGTTGCTTTAGACGCTGTTACAAACCAATTTATTGGCTCTTGTGGAATACATGATATTAATAAGGAAAATGCTGAGTTAGGACTTTGGATAAAAGAATCTGCTCAAGGTAAGGGGTATGGTAGTCAAATTCTAGAGGCTCTTATAGAAATATGTCATAAGCATACCGATAGTAAAAGTGTTATTTATTGCTTAGAGGCAGAAAATACTCCTAGTATAGCGTTATGCCAAAAATTTGATTTTAAAAGTCGATATGATTTTATTATAGAACCTACCATACTTAAAAATAAAATACGCCATATGAAGTATTTTTCTTTGGATTTACATAGAAACTAAGATCAACAATATTATAGAGAAAGAGAACTCTATAGCTTATTTTTTCTATTAATGTTTAATCCAAATACTCAGATTTGGATTTTGTAGGTGTTGTTTTAAATAGAAAAATTAAAAGCCTAGGTGATTAGCCCATTGCTATGGAGTGTTTCTTGTAGGGATCAAAAATCACTCCATCGATATTTTCTTCAATGCTCTATTTAATGTGCGCGTGGTAATTCCTAAGTAAGAGGCCATATCTTCTTTGGTTAGTTTTACATTTTGAATATTTTGTACTTCTAATAATTTCTCTAAGGCATATTCAACAGTATATAACTGTTGAAAAGAGGCTTTTCCACTAGTGTCATGGAGTCTTAGGGCTTCTATTCTTAGTAAGGTATGATTAAAGGTTAGGTCTGTTTGTAAAAGGTGATCAAAAACCGATTGGGGTATAATATATGCTTGTACAGAAGTAATGGCTTGTACAGAACACAAGCAATCCCTTTTGGAAATCAACTCGATTTCTCCCATGATTTCTCCAGTACTTAAAAATTCAGGAATATATTCTTTTCCATTTTCCTCGGTTATATAGCATTTGGTTATTCCCTCTTTAATTACAATAACCTTGGTTACTGCATCACCTTGGTTTAAAATCTCCTCTTTAGGTTTGAAAGTTTTTAGAGGTATTTTATCAAAAAAGACTTCACTTTGAGCTAAAGATTCAATATATGAAAGGAATTCTGTATTTTTTTTTAACATTTTTTTATATGCTTAAGGACAAATGTCCTATGGGTTTTTTGTAATTAGCTTGATATTTGCAGTATCAAAATTAAGGAAATATCTATTTAAAGAATGCAATTAGTGTATGTGTTTTTATAAGTTTAGTGTTTTTTAGATATTTCCAAAAGTGTTGTGTTATATGTTGTGTGTGCAATTTACAATATATAAGTGATAATGTGTATTTTCAAGAAAAATGGGAGAACTAACTAAGTGGAGTTTCTCCCATTTTTTATTTCTACAATTTGACAATATCTAGTGTTTTCTAAGTCACAA
The DNA here is from genome assembly GCA_947632215.1 of uncultured Flavobacterium sp. GTDB lineage: Bacteria > Bacteroidota > Bacteroidia > Flavobacteriales > Flavobacteriaceae > Flavobacterium. Next base: position 3,246 of record CANROJ010000090.1, read on the forward strand.
AAATAATCAATTTACTTCATCGAAAATAACCTACGCAATTTAAAATTACTTGTTTTATATAAACAAGGTTAATTGTAGGCTTAATTAATAAGGACCTTCTTAGGATATTTATATATTTGCTAACTCAATATATTAAATATAAAACAATTATATGAAAATTTCTTTTTATGCACTTTGCGTACTTTCTTTGGCTCTTTCTACAACGGGATGCCAACAAGATAAAGTTGCTATAGAACAAAATGTTGTAGATAGTCAAAGTTTCGCTGAATTGGCTAAAGCTAAAGTAACCCATTTATTTTGGGATGTTGAAGTGGATTTTGAAAATAAAGTTATCCAAGGTAGTGCTACTTACAATTTCACTAATAATAATGCAGATAAAATCGTTCTAGATACTGATTATTTAGTTATTGACTCTGTTTTAGTTCAAGCAAACAAAGCCAATTATCTATTGGCAGATAGAGACTCTATTAAAGGGTCAGCTCTATACATAGACATAACTCCTTCAGATTCTGTGGTAAGTATATATTATAAAACTACTCAAAATGCAAGTGCTCTTCAGTGGTTAGAACCCTCTCAAACCCATGACAAGGAATTTCCTTTTTTATTGACACAAGGAGAACCGATTTTGACAAGGTCTTATATTCCCATTCAAGATACCCCAAGTGTACGCTTGACTTATCAAGCTAAAGTAAAGGTGCCAAAAGAATTAATGGCAGTGATGAGTGCTACTAATGCCAAAGAGAATAACAACACTGGTGTTTATTATTTCGATATGGACCAGCCCTTGGCTCCGTATTTAATTGCTTTGGCTGTAGGAGATATTCATTATAAGGCCATTGATCAGCGTTCTGGAGTATACGCAGAGCGTGGATTATTAGATAAAGCTAGTTGGGAATTAGCTAATATGGATCAGATGTTAGATGCCGCTGAAGAATTATATGGGCCATATCCTTGGAAACAATACGACGTGCTTATTTTGCCTCCTAGTTTTCCCTTTGGAGGAATGGAAAATCCAAGGCTTACTTTTGCTACACCAACCATACTGGTAGGAGATAGGTCTTTAACTAATTTAATTGCTCATGAGTTAGCTCACTCTTGGTCTGGTAATTTAGTTACTAATGCAACTTGGGAAGACTTTTGGTTAAATGAAGGTTTTACCGTTTATTTTGAGCGCAGAATTATGGAAAAGGTCTTTGGTAAAGATTATGCCGATATGATAAGTGTTAATGGATACCAGGATTTACAGACCTCTATGGAGTTGGTGGAACCTCATTTCACTTCATTATATGTTGACTTAGAAGGACGAAATCCTGATGATGCTTTCTCTGATGTACCTTATGATAAGGGATATTTATTTTTAAAAATGCTAGAGGATAGATACTCTAGAGATAGTTTTGATGTGTTTGTAAATAAATATTTCCAAGATCATGCATTTAGTAATATGACTACCGAAAATTTTGTAGAGTATTTAAAAGAAAACTTAACAAACGGAGAGGATGATTTTGTACAAACTTGGATTTACGATACTGGTTGGCCTAAGAATATAGAAGTGCCAACTTCTAGTCTTTTAGACAAAGTAGACCAACAATATGCTCAGGACTTAGAGTTATTCTCTAGTGACCAGCCACTACAAAGAGTTCAAAAAGACTGGTCTACTATGGAGTATGTTCATTATATAAGACAAATTGATCCCAATGTTATTTCTAAAGATCAGCTGGCTAAAATAGATGTATTATATGATTTTACTAATAGCCATAATGCAGAAATACAATGTGCTTGGTTTGAGAAAGCTTTTTTATTGCATTATGATAAAGTTAATCCAAATGCAATTGAATTTATGAGTGAAGTAGGTAGGAGAAAATTCTTAGAGCCTTTGTATTTAGCTTTAGTGAATTCTAATCAGTTACCTTTAGCCAATCAAATCTATGCTAATGCTAGAGATAATTACCATTTTATCGCAAGGCAAACAATAGATGGTTATCTAAATTACAACCAACAATAAGGAATTTATAGATTATTTAAATTTTAAAGAAGG
>CANROJ010000091.1 GCA_947632215.1 uncultured Flavobacterium sp.
AACAAAAAGCAAGTGGCCCTTGATATTGTCAATGTCCCTTGGTTTGTTATTTTGTAGCCAAAGTATTACGGCAAAACCAATAAGCTATATTATCACAAAAACTTCGAGTTACGAACAAGCAAAAAAAGAAGCGAGATTTCCTGGAGGAGAAAAGGTATTTGAAGAGGAGTTTATGAAAAACTTACACTATGACGCCAAAGGTGTACCTCAAAGGGTAATACTTAAGTTTACCATTGAAGCAGACGGAAAGATGACAAATATACAGGCTTTAAAAAGTACAGACCCCGCTTTGGCTGCTAAGGCTATTATGGCTTTAGAAAAACTTCCAAAATGGCGTCCAGCTGTTGAGAATGGGAAAAAGGTAGCTACTGAATTCTATATTCCAATGAATATTAGTCCAAGATCAAGTTTCTACTAGAAAAATATATTTTTTTACTTTACAACTCCTTTTAAAATTATTAAAAGGAGTTTTTTATTTTTACACCAGTTCCTACTGTTTTGGTTGAACTATAAAAATCTTCACTACTACTTTAGCTTATATTATTTCACATATAACTACCAACTAAGTATTCTTAATAAGAATATTGACTCTTATCTCAACTTATAAAGCAATTAAAAATAATTTTCAAAAAAAGTTGCACATATTTAATTTTGTTCTATATTTGTAGAACAAGAATGACACTTGTAGTTTAAAAGAACAAGTCGCTTAAATTAATTTACTTTTTAGCCGATAATAGAATTACAAATAAATACACTCGAGTTTATTAAATAAAATATCAAAATACACCATAAAAATGATAAAACTACCACCAAGCGAAGAACAACTAATGCAATATATATGGGATTTAAAAAAAGCTTTTACAAAAGATATTGTACAAAAATATCCAGAGCCTAAACCAGCTGCAACAACCATATCTACCTTACTTAAGCGTCTAAATGAAAAAGGCTTTATTACCTATAATACCTATGGAACTTCAAGAGAATATTATGCTTTAATAAAAAAGGAAGATTATTTTGAGGTACATCTAGAGGATTTAGTAAAAAACCATTTTAAGGATTCCTTTTTAAACCTTGCTAGCTTTTTTACTAAAAAAAATAAGCTTACTAAAAAAGAGCTTGAAGAGCTTGAAAAAATTGTACAACAACAACTTAAAGACCAAGATTTATGATGTTATATATTTTAAAATCCAGCATTTTACTAGTACTTTTTCTGGCAATATACTCTTTATTGGAGCGTACAACCTTGCACACCTTTAAGAGGTACTATCTACTGTTGGCCATAGTTACAGCATTAATTAGTCCTCTTGTCTATATTCCATTGATATCTACTCCTATTGATGTAACCCTTATACGCGAATTAGATCTTTTAGTAGTAAACCAAGACACTCAGGTGACACAAAACTCAAGTATCTCAATTACCACTATACTCAAAGGTATCTATATAATAGTGGTAAGCTTGTTATTATTAAAACTAATCTACCAAATATACCAATTTAGTAGTTTATCAAAAAAAGCAACTATTATCTATAGTAAAGGACAAAAATTCGCCATATCTGATAAAATACAAGGTGCATTTAGCTTTTACAAGACTATATTTCTTAGTCCAGATATTTCAATAGATTGGAACAATCCCATTGTTATACACGAATACCAACATGTGGTTGAGAAACACACCTTGGATATAATATTCATTCATATTATTAAGGCTTTATTTTGGTTTAATCCACTACTGTATTTCTATCAACGCGCAATTGCATTAAATCATGAGTTTTTAGCTGACGCTGCTTTTTCTAAAGATAAATCTTTGGCAAAGTCTTATGTAGAATTATTACTTCAACATAGCCAAGAAGCAAACAAGAATGATTTAGCTAGTTGTTTCTACTTTAAATTAACCAAAAAACGAATATATATGATTTTCAACAAAACTAACCCTTCGAAAAACAAAGGCTTTCTGGCACTTACATTAGCCTTGGCCTTATCTTTAACAACGCTGAGCACTCTAGCAGAACCCTTAAAGAAAAATAACTCCACAACCACATCTTTGCAAGAAAATAGAACAATGCCTGTTTACAAAGGTGGAATGGAGCAATTTAACAAAGATTTTCTAGAAAAATTCAACTCAGAAGGACTTACAGGTTCCCATAGAGTAGTACTTAAATTCATTGTTGAACCAGATGGTAGTATGGCTAATATAGAGGTGCTTAAGTCTACCGATCAAGAAGCTAGCGAACATGCATTAGAAGCTATGAAACTTATGCCTAGTAATTGGACTCCAGGAACTTTAAACAATGAAATAGTATCTAGTGAATTTTACATACCAATGACCATGAAATTCTAAACTTTACTCTGGGTTTTATACCATTAAAAGATATCTATTAAAAATATAGACGCTCTTGTGAAAGAGCGTCTATATTTCATTTAACTCTAGAGCTAATTATTTCTGAGTTAAAGATATAATTATCTAAAGAGGGTTTTTAAAGGCAAATAATAGATTCATAAAGCAAGTCCTTCCATAGGGTAAGTAGGATAAAATTAATAAAAACAAAGGAGTTCAAAAACACTTACCTTCTACTATTATTTAAGCAATTAGCATCTTTGTACTCTGGAAGGATAATACCTTGGCATCACTTTAGAAGTTTTATAAGATATTGTATCTCACCCCTATGAATCCTCTAATTCCCTGTAAGGCTGTATAACTATAATCATTAGGTTCAAATATTACATCGTGTCTTCCCTCAGGCGGTGCTACTCCATTTCCTGGTTCGCCAAAAGGGTCCCACCATCTTGCAATAACATCTTGTTTTACAATGGTATTGAAAATATTTTTTGCACCTGCGTATACTTGAAAATTATCATTAAATTTCTTAGACACCTGTAAATTTCCAATAAAAGTCCAAGGAGAATATTGGGATCTATAGTCGTTTTGAACCGTAGGTAATAACATCGGACCTTTCCAATCCATAGTGAAATCTGAAGTAAGTCCATTGCCAAAATCATAGCTTGCTAAAAAATTACCTGACCATTTAGGGGAGTGATAAATTTGCTTGCGATTTTGATGCTCTTCTCTATATACTTGCATATATGTCATTGCTCCCATTAGTTTTAAGGGAAAATAAAAGGAAACATCAACGTTTAAAGAAACACCTTTAGAAACAGCAAACCCATCTAAGTTTGCGTATATAATTTTAGTTTGGTCGGTGTCTGTATCCGCATCAATTTTATTTGTAAAATAAGTGTAAAACCCATTGACATCGAAATTAACTAGTCCAAAATCAGTAGGCATCTTAACGTTATAATTTAAGTTCATATTATACGACTTCTCAGGTTTTAAGACCTCAGCAAAGACAACCTCTCTGGCCCCACTCAATGCACGATGATCCTCTGTAAATACGTTGACCACACGAAATCCAGTACCAAAACTAGCACGTAAGGCACTATTTTTATTTACAGATAACTTATAACCAATACGTGGAGAATGAATACCTCCATGGGTTTGATCATAATCGAAGCGATATCCCAATAGTAATTTTTGATTTTTAGTTAAGCTCCACTCATCTTGTAGAAAAAGTCCAAGAATAGGAGTTTTCTGTGCTTTATTTTGAACAAAACCATTATCGTCATAAATACCTGTTGCCCTAGTGTTATCATCATAAAAAGTATATTTGAAGGACGTTCCTAACAATAAACTATGATTCTTTATATTCTTGTCCCAATAAACTTGTGCAAAGCTTACATTTTGGTTGGCCTTATAAGATTCTGGTCCATACATAGAATTTTGCTCATGATGAATAAAAGAAAACTGACTATAAATATTTTGAGTACTTGCAAATTGATACATTCCAATTACTTCAAAACGGTTAGTAAAAATACTCTCTCCATAGATCTGAGTGCTACCTCTGTCTTTACTTGGATTCCAATTAGTTTGACCTCCCCAACGATCTTCATAAACATAACGCATTGCCAAGCTAGCGATTCTGTCCATTGGTCTATTTAAACTTAATTTATTGAATAAAGAAATACGCTCTTGCTGAGTAATATCTGTGAAACCATCGTTATTTTTGTCTTTTGGTTGACCAAACTTGAAATAATTTGCTCCAAAAATACCATAAAGATTCTCCCCTAACCCATAACCAGCACCTAGGTCAATATTGTTTTCTAACCATGTTGTTGAGAATATATCTATACTTAATGGATTTGCGCTTTGAGGATCCTTAGTAATTACATTAATAATTCCTCCCATGGCTTCTGTTCCATATAAAGAAGAGGCTGGACCTTTGACTACCTCTAAATGTTTAATCAAACTTGTTGGAATACCAAATAAACCATACACACTAGACAAAGAAGATACAATAGGCATTCCATCAATCAAAATCATCGTATAAGCCCCTTCCATACCATTTATATGGATATCACCTGTATTACAAACATTGCAGTTTACCACAGAGTGAACACCATTTATCATTTGAACGGCATCAAAGAGATTGGTAGAAGGGTTTTTTTCAAAGAAATCCTTGGTATAAATTTCCACTGAGGTTACCGCATCGGCTTTGGAAACTGGCTTTAAAGAACCTGAAATAACTATTTCATCTAAACTCAAGTCTTGTGTTAATTCAAAGTCTAATGTTACAACCTTATCTTTGTCTAATTCCACAAGCTTACTTTGCTTATTAAAGCCAACAAAATCAGCATAAACTAAATAAGTTCCACAATTAAGCCCTTCGATTTTATAGTTTCCTTGACTATCTGCAGTGCTGCGTTTACCTATGGCTTGAATCCCTACACTAGCATAAGGTAATACCTCACCCTCGGAACTAATATTACCTTGGATAACTTGAGCTTGGAGAAATAAAGAACTAGATAATAAAAACAAAATAATTGTAATAATACGCAAGTAAAAATACTTTATCATTTTTCTAAATTAAAATTTAGACAAAGCTAAAAATATATTTAGAATAAAAAAATTATTTGATATACATACATCAAACTAATACAAAATAGAGCTAGTAAAAAGTATCCCCCTGAGCAAGTACATATTTGTTAAGCTAATGTAAGATAGTAAGTTTGTCTCAAATAATAAAGAGATGAGCAAACAAGAAATAATGTACTCTCATGT
>CANROJ010000092.1 GCA_947632215.1 uncultured Flavobacterium sp.
CTTCAGTTGTGAGTCAGCCCCTTTCATTTATTCTTATAGAGTTAATAACTACAGTAAGTTATTATCTACCAAGTACTGTGCAATTTGAACAGTATTTGTCGCTGCACCTTTTCTAAGGTTATCTGCAACAATCCACATATTAATAGCATTATCACAACTAATATCTTCACGAATTCTTCCAACAAAAACCTCATCTTTTCCTTCAGCAAATAAAGGCATCGGATAAGTACTTGTATCAGTATTATCTTGTAGAATAATCCCAGGAGTACTTCGTAGAATATTTCTTATTTGTCCAACTGATATTGCTTCTGCAAATTCAATGTTTACAGCCTCACTATGTCCTCCAACAACAGGAATTCTCACTGCAGTGGCTGCAACTAAAATAGAATCATCTTGCAAAATTTTCTTAGTTTCATTGGATAACTTCATCTCCTCCTTAGTATAACCGTTATCTTCAAAGACATCACAATGCGGGATTGCATTCCTATGAATTGGATAAGGGTAAGCCATCTCGTCCTTTACTCCTTTATATTCGTTTTCTAATTGCTTAACTGCTTTCACTCCTGTACCAGTAATTGATTGATAAGTAGAAACAATAACTCTCTTAATTTTATATTCTTTATGTAATGGAGCTAGAGCCATGACCAACTGAGTAGTTGAACAATTGGGATTAGCAATAATCTTATCATTTTTAGTAAGTACATCAGCATTAATCTCAGGTACTATTAACTTTTTTGATGGGTCCATTCTCCAAGCTGAAGAATTATCAATAACCGTTGTTCCAACTTCAGCAAATTTAGGAGCCCACTTCAAAGAAATATCTCCACCAGCAGAAAACAAAGCTATGGCTGGTTTTAATGCGATTGCTTGCTCCATAGACACTATAGAATACTCCTTTTCTTTAAATGCGATTTTTTTTCCTACAGATCTCTCCGAAGCTACAGGGATTAATTCAGTTACTGGAAAATTTCTTTCTTCCAATACTTTTAGCATGATTTCTCCAACCATTCCTGTTGCTCCTACTAATGCTACTTTCATATTAAATAATTTTTTATAATTTTTTATTTATACATATTGAATTTTAAAAAATATAAAGCCAGTATAGCCTTAAACTATTTGCATATCCTTTAAAACTAATTGAGTACTCGTCTTTCCTTTAAAATAATTTTCTTGTATAGTATAAACTAAGTTTGAAAAACGACGGTTAGAAACAGCATCAAAATATTTTCCAAAACCGAAGCCTAATACAGCGAAAGATACCGTATCTAATCCTCTTTGTTTAACATATAGTTTTAAATGTTCATTTCGCTGTCCCATCGTATGACCCTTGCCGATATCGTAAATATTACTACTATAAAACACTGGCATTTCGTTACCTTGTCCGAATGGTTCAAATTGCTTTAGAATACGAATAAATTTTGGTGTAATAATACTCAAATCTATTTTTCGATCAATTAATAATTGAGGTATTAAATCTTCTTCAAGAACAGTATTATTGACAATCGTTTCAAACTTTCTTTTAAAATCCGCATAATCTTGCACTCTAATTGTAAGTCCTGCAGCGTATTTATGTCCTCCAAATTGAACTAAATATTCTGAACACTGTTCAATAGCATAATAAATATCGAAATTTTTGACAGATCTTGCTGAACCTGTTAAAAACTCTCCATTTTGTGTAAATACAATGGTAGGACGATAATAAGTTTCTATCAACCTAGAAGCTACTATTCCAATTACACCTCTATTCCAATTAGGATCAAAAACAACAGTCGCCTTATTATTAATCTCCAATTGCTCAACTATCTTATTTAATGCTTGCTCGGTTATTTGTTGATCAATAAATTTTCTCTCTTCATTAATTGAAATGATATTTCTAGCACTAACTAATGCTTGTTCATAGGTGAATTCCGTAAGTAGATCAACTGCATAACTACCATGTTCTATTCTACCGGCAGCATTGATTTTAGGTGCAACCTTAAAAACTATATCAGACAAAGAATAGCTATTTTGCTTATAGAAAGACAACAAAGCTTTAATACCTGGTCGTGGATTAGTGTTAATTACTTGCAATCCAAAAAAAGCTAACACCCTATTTTCTCCTGTTAAGGGAACTACATCAGCAACTATAGCCGTAGCAACTAAATCTAAATAAGACACTAATTCTTCTGGTCCATTTCCTTTTAGTTGTTCTAGAGCTTGAAGTAATTTAAAACCTACACCGCAACCACACAAATCTTTAAAAGGATAAGCACAGTCTTCGCGTTTAGGATCCAAAACAGCTACAGCATCTGGGATATGCTCACCAGGTAAATGGTGATCACAAATAATAAAATCTATTCCCAAAGATTTAGCATATTGGACCTTGTCATTGCTTTTTATTCCGCAATCTAGAGCAATAATTAATTTCACCCCTTTTTGTTTGGCATAATCTATCCCTTGTAGGGAAATTCCATACCCTTCTTCATAACGATCTGGAATATACGAACTAACTTTTGCTTCATTATACCTTAAATAAGAAAATACTAACGCTACCGATGTAGTACCGTCAACATCATAATCTCCAAACACAAGGATGTCTTCTTTATCTTGTAAAGCCTGTTCTACGCGCTTAACAGCTTTATCCATATCTTTCATTAGAAACGGATCATGTAAGAAATCTAAACTAGGTCTGAAAAACTCTTTTGCCTGTTCATATGTGAAAATATTTCTTTCTACAAGTAAACTAGAAACAACTTCGTCAGTTCCCAAAACCTCTTGTAAGTGTTTTACAATATCTTTATCAACTTTAGGTTTAAATATCCACCTCATTAACTATTTTTTATGGAAATGAACACTAAACTCTACTGTTGAAAACTCCTTAAACATATTCATCACACCACAATAATTTTCAACAGACAAATTAACGGCACGCTTTAATTTTGCCTCGTCAAGATTTTCTCCATAAAAATGATAATCTAAAAGAACTTCCGTGTATGTTTCTGGTTCAGTATTACTGAGCACACCTTCAGTTTCAATTTTAAAATTATCGACTTCCAATCGCATTTTCTTTATTAAATGGGCCACATCCAAGCCACTACAACCAGCTAAAGCAGATAACATCAATGCTTTGGGTCTTGATCCCATACTATCTCCACCATTATGCTTTGCTGCATCTATACGAATAACGTCTCCACTGGGATTTATGGATTCAAATTGCATGTTCTCCACCCATCTTGTTGTAACTTTATCTGACATAATAGATCTGTTTTGATTTAACCCAAATGTATCAAAAAAAAGTTAATGTATCATCTAAAACAAATGACACATTAACTTTTTAACTTATATATACTAGATATGAAAATTACTTATTACCAGCAACCACAACTACAATTTCTCCTTTAGCTGGCTTAGCTTGAAAATATTCTAATACCTCTTGTGCACTACCTCTTCTTGTCTCTTCATGAAGTTTAGATAATTCCCTTGAAACTGATATTCTTCGATCAGCTCCAAAATACTGAATAAATTCTTCTAAGGTTTTATTTAACTTATGAGGAGAAACATAAATTATCATTGTTCTAGATTCTTGCGCTAATTGCAAAAATCTCGTTTGACGACCTTTTTTATCAGGGAGAAACCCTTCAAATACAAACTTATCATTAGGCAATCCACTATTTACTAAAGCCGGTACAAAAGCCGTAGCTCCAGGTAAACATTCTACTTCAATACCGTTTTCAACACAAGCACGTGTTAACAAAAATCCTGGATCAGAAATAGCAGGAGTACCAGCATCGGAAATTAATGCCAAAGTCTGACCACTTTCTAATCTAGAAATAAGATTCTCAACTGTTTTATGCTCATTGTGCATATGATGACTCATCATTGGAGTCATTATTTCAAAGTGTTTTAATAACTTTCCACTTGTTCTTGTATCTTCAGCTAAGATATAATCTACTTCTTTAAGCACGTTAATAGCTCTAAAAGTCATATCTTCTAAATTTCCGATAGGTGTTGGCACCAAATATAGCTTACCCATATTAATTAAAACGTTTCTCTATAATTTGCATAAATCTCTCTTCATACTCTTGTTTTCCTTCCCAATTACCATATTCAGGCTTAACTAAATGATCTATTAAACTTTGTGCTTCTTCAAAACTACTCACTGTATTTAGTTGAGATAAAACACGATTAAAATCCTCTCCACTTCCACCAAATAGATTCTTTTCGAACGCTATTCTGTCATTCAATCCTACAGTAATAACAGTATTATATATGTCATTAATAGATTTAATTTTAGGAGCTTGTGGCTGCGTGACAGCAGTAGACTCTAAATTAAATAATGTATCTTGTTCTTCTTTATCCTTAGCTAATTCACTTAGATTTTCATTCACTATTACATGTTCAGAAGAACCAGTTACTCTCTCAAAATCTAAGTCCATAAAATTAAAACCATCAAAAGGATTATCTTCTCTTTTATCTTGTAAAAATTCAGTCTTTAGCTTGTTTTGTTCCTCAAGAGCAATAAGCTCTTCTAAATCTTTTTCTTCTTGTTCTAAACGTTCTTGTTCTAAACGTTCTTGTTCTAAACGTTCTTGTTCTAAACG
>CANROJ010000093.1 GCA_947632215.1 uncultured Flavobacterium sp.
TAAAGGGCTGAATCACTCAGCTATATCCTTACTGCAAGTAAACATTACTATTAAAGTTCGTTTTTCTTGGAAAGAATTGCCTTACTTAGTGTTCATTGAACTAAATGAAAAACAATTCGATACTAGAATTAACTAAGAAAATAATAAAGTAGATTAAATAGTGTAATAGCCCGTGAATCCGCATTACTTTAAATATAGTATAACTTTCTTCAACTCATTGGGTCATTCCATGTTTTTCAGACCACACTATTGTTAATATTTTGTCTATCTCAGCATAGAGCCTATTTCCACATCAGGATAAATCTCTTGGAAACTATAGGTTTTATCTTGCTTTTTCTTATAAATAAAGTCTCGAGATAATTCCTGAGTACTACTACAACCTGCAGCAGATAATAGATCCATAAAATCTGCCAAAATACGCTCATGGTAATTAAACACCCTTTTATCCTTCTGGGCTATTACAAGTCCATTTACCAATCGAGGATTATTTGTAGCTACTCCTGTTGGACATTCGTTAGTATGGCATTTCAGGGCTTGAATACATCCAATAGCCAGCATCATTCCTCTAGCAGAGTTAGTTAAATCTGCACCTATGCTTAAAGCTTTAAAAATATCAAAGGCAGTAAATATTCTAGTTGCTGTAATTACTTTAATATGTTTCTTTAAGTCATATCCTCTAAGGGTATCTACCACAAAAGCTAATGCTTCTTCCCATGGCATTCCCACGTGGTCGGTAAAATCAAGTGGCGCAGCACCTGTTCCTCCTTCTGCTCCATCTACGGTAATGAAATCAGGAATTATATTGGTTTGAATTATTGCCTCGCAAATTGCAATAAATTCCTTTTTATTTCCCACGGCTAATTTAAAACCTACAGGTTTACCATTAGATAATCGGCGTAATTCACCAATGAACTCCATCATCTCTATTGGATTAGAGAACGCGGTATGACTCGGAGGAGAGAAAATAGTAACGTGGGGTTCTACCCCGCGAATCTTAGCAATTTCTTCATTATTCTTAGATGCTGGCAATATTCCTCCATGTCCAGGTTTAGCACCTTGAGACAGTTTTAAGGAAATCATTTTTACCTGAGGGATATTTACTGTCTTTGCGAAATTTTCCGCTGAGAATTTCCCCTCTAAAGTTCTACATCCAAAATAACCTGTTCCAACTTGATAAACTAAGTCACCACCTAAGAGGTGATAAGGTGAGATCCCTCCTTCTCCAGTATCATGCATAAATCCGCCTAGTTTGGCACCAAGATTTAAAGCAGAGATAGCATTTTTACTAAGAGCTCCAAAACTCATAGCCGATATATTAAATAAACTTGCACTATAGGGCTGGCTACATTGGTGGTTACCAACTAAACTGCGTGGAGACTCCTGTAGTCTTTTGGCTGCATAAATACTATGGCGCATCCAGATGTAATTCTCCTGATTAACATTTAACTCTGTACCAAAAGGATGGTTTTCATTTTCTAATTTAGCCCTAGAGTAAACATAGGTACGTACGTTACGACTAATTGGTTTACCCTTGGTGTTTCCTTCAATAAAATACTGGTGTAATTCTGGAGAAATGCTCTCCAATAAAAAGCGCATATGCCCTATAATTGGGAAGTTTCGTAAAATACTGCGTTTAGTTTGTAAGATATCATATAACCCAATTGCTAAAAGACCTATAATAACAAGACCTATACCTATACTTGTTTTAATAAAAGTTAAAAAAATAAGTGCTATTACAACAATAAAAAACACAGTAAATCGAATGGCTATCTTCATATTTTGTTTATTTTGAAATTAACTTCCACCTAAAATTAAGGTTTAGAATATTTTATTTTACTATTACTTTTCTTTAAAAATTTAACTTTACCCATGGACTACTTTCCCTAGAAAGCAAACTATTTACAAAAGTCATCGATTGGCTAAAGGGAGCCTCTTTGCCTTGTGTTAACGCACAACCAAGTACATAACTATTTCCTAAAGATTTCCATGAGGTGAATTTTTGTTTCACCTGAGCTTGCGCGTTATTAATATATTGCCATCCTTGAGATTCATCTAGAAAACTCGCATCAAAGCACAAACGCGCCAAGAATACCATCCTGGCCAAAGTCCATCCAGAGATTCCAAGGGTTTCTAATTCTGGTTTATTTGTAATTACCTGTAAATCGAGTAAATTTTTATATGTCTGGGATAAGTTTGTATATTTTGTTAGAGCCCTGTCTAACTCCATGGTATTTTGAGATAAGTTGTCTTCTATAAAAGATATAGCTTCTTTATCATTTTCTTTGGTAAAAGCTTGACTAACGATATTAAAACTCCTAGAAGTTAAGTCTCTTTGTAAGGAATCTAATGCCTCTATAGCTTCTTGAGTATCGTTAATCCCCCAATGATCCACTAATATTTTGTTAACCTTATCTTTAGCTAAACCTGTGGTTAAAGAATTTAAATAAGCACTTTGCTCTAGAGCACAAACACTACCTATGGCCAGAGCTTTATACTGCTGATTATTTAAATTACTATTGGAATTAAACTTCGTATCTAAAGGCACTTTTTGAAAACGATCTTTATTTTTAACCAAAAGATAAATAACTACCCCTATTAAAACTATCCCTATTAAAACACTAAACTGTTCCATGATTGTCTGTATAAAAAATTAAGCTTTTACTACTCTGATTTAGGATTACTTCTTAAAATTACATTTTATTATAACAAAAACCTATTTTATATTATCAAAAAGCATTCGGTTCTTCTTATAGCTGTATTACAAGAACATTAAAGTTTTTCACAAAGGATCTAATTGACTTTACTTTAGTGATTCCACTTGGGATTAAAGTAAGTACTACAAGGCAATAAAGATAAATAAAAAAGGCTTTCTCTTTTGGAGAAAGCCTTAGTATTATATATATGCAGGTATTTAAACCATTTGATCTTCTGCACTTTTTCTATAGATAAAATTCCCATAGATATGTCTTTTGGCAAAACGCGTTGGTGATTCAGCATTAACCATTTTAATGTAAGTGTTTCTAGGAACTCCTAAATACTCATAAGTAACACCGTTGAAATGTTGGATTTTAAGTACTTGCTTCTCAAAATAGAAATCAAAGATAGCAGACTCACCTACTGTACTTTGGTATACCTCTTGATTATTTTGATGTGTCTCTGGGTTAATACTTACTAAAAAGTGATAAGCCTCAATAACAGCAGTACTTTTTATTTCTGCTTGCTTTAAACCTTCTTCATCATTGGCGAACTTATCCGGATGTGAATCCTTCATTGTGTTTCTATAGATCGTCTTTAACTCTTGTAAGGTCGCAGTCTTATCTACACCTAAAAGTCTTCTGTATTCAACAACTCTTTTCATCTGTGTGTTTTTATTTCGGGATGCAAAAGTAGTAATTTAATTTTTAAAAAAAGCATAACTACCTCATTATTAATTTATTTAATCTTAAATTAACTTTAATGGCTCCATTTAATAACTTAGAGCAGTTTTATCTCTACTATAGAAATGCACAAGGACAAAGTGTCTTGTTAGTACAACAAAACACTATTAAAAGCAGTACTACTCTTAAAACAAAGCCTTTAAGTTTATCTACGACCAGATATAAAGCTACACAAAAAGACTAACTCTTATTTGTTTAACCTATCCAAGAGGTACCTTGGGGGTATAGTCCAATAACTTTATTTCTTCTTTTAAGTATTTTTGCTTTACCTACTCGAGGGCTGTTCTTTAACAGCAAGATGATCTAGGATTTTGGCTTTGCATAATGGTGCGCCATTTAAAATAGCCAATAATTGCCATTATAAATAGAAACATACTTAACCCCGCGTACAAATACAGATCCTTGTGTATCATAAGGGGAATACAAATGATGTTGCTTATATTTAAAAATATCCAGTTTTCAATTTTTCTTTTTGCCATTAGCCACATTCCAGCCCAAGCAAAAGCGCTGACTAATGAATCCCATAGCGCAACATCAGAATCAGTGAAATGCGTCAAGAAGTTCCAAAATAAAACAAAAGTCCCCACAACTATACCCCACACAATAAGATGCTCTTTACCCTGGATACTTGAAATAGGATTTTGGGTTTGATTGGTTTTAGAACTCCAATAAACCCAACCGTAAATACTCATTATTAGATAATACAGATTAAGTATAAATTCAGCATATAGCTTGGAGATGAACATCACATAAAGACTTAAGCAAATCCCTGCTATTCCAAAAAGATAGGTTTTAGAATTATTCCTGGTAGCTAAAATTACCTGAATAATGGAAAAGATTACCGCAAGGGCTTCTCCTAGAGATATTTGTTGGATTATTTGCTGCATCATATAGCTTTTAAATGAGTAAATGATGAGATGATAAAATTAATTCCCTCTCTAGCATTACCTAAAAAGGTGTGGAGAAAATCTCCAGGGTATCATCTCAGCCACCAAGTAGGCAGCACCCCTTTTTTCACAAGGTTCAAATATACAGGTTTTTAAAGCTAGCACACAAATAATAATGACCTATAAATAAACAGTGCCCCAAGAGTTAACTCTTGAGGCACTTGTAATGTA
>CANROJ010000094.1 GCA_947632215.1 uncultured Flavobacterium sp.
CGAATTTGTGTAAAAAATTAGGGCTGCCTCAATGAGACAGCCCCTTTTTATGGAGTAGATATTCTTTGCCTTAACGTTCTCCATTAACAATAAGAAGTTGAGCATAGGTGATTGCAATTGATAAAAATAGCGCGAAAACTATCATGCTATAGGTCCATATAGAAATAGGTTTGTTATGATAGCGCATAGCTTTAATAAATAAAATACATGGAATAATTAAAGCCAAAATTACTCCTGCTATGGCGGCGTAACCCAAGGCTACTATAAAGCCAGTTGGATAAAATAATGCAAAAATTAAAGGAGGCAAAAATGTTGCTATTCCCGAAATAGAAGTAAGTGATTTTTTAGAAAAGCGCTTGGAAAGTAAGTCTTTATAGTAATCAAATAAACCAATACTAACCCCCAGAAAAGAAGTACCTAGAGCAGTAGCAGCAAAAAAGCTAAAAAGTGTTTCTATCCAAGGAGAATTTGACATTTCTCGTATACTGATAATTAGCGATTCTAATCCAAGGTCTTGTTTTACAATGTGCATAAAACTAGTTTGATCTAAACTTCCTAAAACTACTATCTGCCAAATTATGTAGATAACAAATGGTAAAGCACTTCCTATTATAAATGCTTTTTTAAGAATTTTTTTCTCTCCATCTAGATAATGTACGATACTTGGAATACTCCCGTGAAAACCAAAAGAAGTAAAAATTGCAGGAAAAGCAGTTATTATTGCTCCTTGTGAAATAGGCAATGCTAATAAGTTCTCAGACTTTATTAAGGGAACCATTAATAAAACTAATCCTATGAAAAAAACTACCTTTAAAGCAAAAAGACCTCTGGTTATAATGTCAACACTTTTTGTCCCAATAAGCACTATTGCACTAAAAATTATTGAAAATATTAGAATAGATATTCTACTGTCTACCTCTCCTTGAAAAAGTAGGTCTATGTTAGTTTTAACGATTGCTCCACCTCCAGTCATATAAGCAGCAGTTAAACCATAGATTAAAAACATTAAGCTAAGACCAGCTATGCGGTTAGTAATGAAACCTGTGTATTTTTTGGTTAAGGTATCAAAGCCATCTCCTGGTGTATTAAAATCATATACATCTACCATAAGTAGGGCTGTATAACACATGGTAAACCAAATCAAGAAAAGTAAGATTGTGGTCCCTAAAAGTCCTACTCCTGCTGAGGTAATAGGAATAGCTAGCATACCTGCTCCAATGCTTGAACCTGCAATAATTAAAATACTTCCAATAAGTTTACTTTTCATTTTCTTGTTTTTAGCAAACAAAGGTAATGAAGTCATTTAACAATTATGGTTTAGTGTTTTGAATTTTATGTTATGTTAACTATTGAAATTGAAAAACTTGATTATATTTGTCTTATGCTTAAAACGAGGTACATATCGAGACTACTACTTGCCTTAGCAATTATGTTTACCTTTATCTTCCATAGTTTACATACTTTGGAACACGTTTTATCTATTAATAAATACGAAGAAATTCACAATACCCATGTTCATTTTACTTATCATCCAGATAAGTCCAAATTTGAGTTAATAGAGGATCACGGATATTTAGACGATTGTTTTGTCTGTGATAATATGCTTAGTCCAATGATTTTAAGCAGCGCTATTGAGCTGGTAAATGCTGATATTTTAGAAATTCTAAAAAAGCAGAGTTTAGAATGTGATAAGTTCGTTCCACTTTCTCATATTTATTTCAATCTTCGGGGCCCTCCTATAATAAGTTAAAAAGATGACAATAACTCTTAGCTATGCTATAGAGTGTTTTTTTAATTTATTTTTTTATCATGAGACTAATAATTTTATTATGCTCTGTGTTGTTAAGTACCTCTATTTTTGCGCAGGACTTTTCTATGAAAGGTATTGTAAGAGATAATTATGGAGATATTTTACCAGGGGCTAGTGTGCATATTGGTGCCATAACTACGTGGACTAATGAGCAAGGGGAGTATACCCTGAATTTTGAGAAGCAATTACAAGGCGAACTAGAAGTTTGTTTAACTGGCTTCCAGAGATATACTACATATATAGATATCAAAGAAAATGGGTATCAAGATTTTACTTTAAATTTAGAAGATAGCCTTTTAGAGGATATTATAATTTCCAGTCACTATACAGACACTGGGGTTAGCAATAGCCAGGTTGTGAGTGCAAGTTCAGTACAAAAGAATTTTCAAGGGTCTTTAGCTAAATCATTAGAGAACTTACCTGGAGTAAGTTCCCTGGATATTGGTGCAGGCGGTTCCAAGCCAATTATTCGTGGTTTAGGCTTTAATCGTTTAGTGGTAGCACAAAATGGAAGTAAACAAGAAGGCCAACAATGGGGTGCTGATCATGGATTAGAAATTGATGCCTTTGCTAATGAGAAAGTTACAATTGTAAAAGGAGTAGGAACTATACTTTATGGTAGTGATGCAATTGGTGGGGTTATTCGTTTAGATAATGAGCAAATTCCTCAAAAAAATTCTTTTTCAGGAAATGTACACTTGTTAGCTCAAAGTGTTAATGATTCTTATGGAGGAGCTTTTCAAGTAAAAGCCAGGAAAGATAAGTTTTTCTTTAAAACTACTATTAGTGGTTTTGATTATGCTTCTTATCGTGTTCCAACAGATCATATAACTTATTCAGGTACAAAGATTCCTTTAGCTGGTAATAGAGTAGAAAATTCCGCGGGTAAAAAATTATCTTTTTCTGCGCAAGTTGGCTATGTAGAATCAAAATGGCAAAATATTTTAACCATTAGTAACTATTATGATAAAAGTGGTTTTTTTCCAGGTTCTCATGCCATAGATGAAATGATTTCCGGTGGAGGTTCTGGTAATTTCCGTTCCATTGCAATGCCTTCTCAAGGCGTAAACCATTTTAAAGTTGTAGATAATTGGACTTATTTTATAGATTCTAATACTACTTTAAAGGTTATGGGGTCTTTCCAAAATAATTTACGTAGAGAAAGAAATCCTTACCACAGTCATGTAGGTGGTGAGGAAACTGATATTAAGGATCCTACCCTTGAACTTGAATTTGATTTAAGTACTTTCGAAACTTCAGTGGTTTTGGAGCACCTTACTCGAGATAGCCATATGAGTAAAATAGGAGCCTCTTATTTTTATAATAATAACACTATAGGAGGATATGGGTTTTTAATGCCAGAATATAACAAGAAGAATTTAGCCCTTTTTGCCACTCAGGAGTATATGGTAAATGCCTCTTTGATCTTAGAGGCAGGTATTAGATGGGAAATGAGTTCTTTAAATATAAGCTCTTATTTTGATCAAAATCTATACAATTATTTATTAGCTCAAGGAAATGATCAGCAAACTGCTCAAATGTATGGTCAACGATCTATAGCCTTTGATAAGACTTATCATAGTTTTAATGGAATGGTGGGTATGAAATATCAATGGACTCCTGATTTAGAGCTTGGCGCAACCATAGGTAGTACCTTTCGTTTTCCTACCCCAATGGAGCTTGGATCAAACGGTGTACATCATGGAGCTTATAGATTTGAGAGAGGGGATCTTAATTTAGATCCTGAAAAAGGTTTTGCATTTGATGTACAACTTAAATTAGATAAGCAAGATTGGTACGTGGCTTTTAGTCCTTACTTATATTATTTCTCTAACTATATTTATCTAAAACCCAGTGGAGAGTTTTCCGTTGTACCAGATAGTGGTCAGATTTATCAGTATTCTCAGGATAGAGCCTTGCTAAATGGATTTGAACTAGAAATGAAATTTTCTTTAGTTAAAAATATAGAATTGCATTCCATCTTAGAGTATACTTATACTCAACTAGTGACTAAAAATAAGAAGACAGATTACCCTTTGGCAATGTCTACACCGTTAAATTTTTATACTCAAGTTAAGTATGAATTTAGAGATTTTAAATTTTTTAGAGATAATAGTTGGTTTGTAGATGGAAAATGGTTCGCTAGACAAAATAGAATAGCACAAGGGGAAATGGTAACCCCTAGTAGTGTTAGTATAGCTACAGGTGTAAATACTAAAATAAATTTAGGTAGCTTTTATTTAGATACCAGCCTTAGTGTGTTAAACCTGTTTAATGCTAAGAATTTTAGTCATACTAGTTTTTACAGAACCTTAGATATTCCACAACCTGGTAGATCTGTCC
The DNA here is from genome assembly GCA_947632215.1 of uncultured Flavobacterium sp. Lineage (GTDB taxonomy): Bacteria > Bacteroidota > Bacteroidia > Flavobacteriales > Flavobacteriaceae > Flavobacterium. The sequence continues at coordinate 4,154 of CANROJ010000094.1, forward strand.
AACTTAATGTTAGAATTCCTTTTTAATTTTTAAAAGTTTATAATGAAAGTTATTTTTATAAGATATATTGCCGTTTTAGCAGTTATAGTACTTTTTAGTGCCTGTTTAAACGCTTCATCAGAGTTAGATACTCAAGCACCCAATATTGAGATTTTAAATCCAACTCAGGGGACACTAGTTGTAGCAGGACAGAGTATTCCTTTGGAGATGATTTTAAAAGATGATCAAGGATTAGGAAGTTATAATGTGGAAATTCACCTTAAAGATCACGACCATGATCACGACCATGACCACGACCATGACCACGACCATGACCACGACCATGACCACGACCATGACCACGACCATGACCACGACCATGACCA
>CANROJ010000095.1 GCA_947632215.1 uncultured Flavobacterium sp.
AATTTTAATCCTTTTGAGCGACAACAAAGCATAGAACAAGATAAGTTTGAATATAATCCTTTTGAGAATCCTTTTGAGAATCCTTTTGAGAATCCTTTTGAAGTTGGTGAGCTAATAGAATCTAAGCTTACGGATTTAACATTAGACGATTCTTTAGAAAGTAGTTTAACCCAAAATGAGCAAGATTTAAATCCAGATTCTACTTTGCAAAGTAAAGCTAATCAAGCTGACTATACTTTTCAAGATTCCGTTAATAACCATGATAATGGGTATATATCTTCTAAGGGGAACTTGCCAAAGGGTACCTTTGGATCTAAAGTTAACGTTTCTAGTAGTTATAATAGTAAAGCTAATAATGATCAGAAAACACATCACTCAGAGCGCTTTGATTCTAAAAGTAACACAGCGAATTGGCAAAGCATTTATCAGGGCTTAAAACAAGAGTCAAGTCATTTAGATGTTTCTTCTCTAACTTTAGAAAGTGATAGTGAACAAATTAATTTATTTGAAGCTACCCACAGTAGTACCATGTACTCTAGAACTTTTCAAATTAATAGAAAATATATTGTTAGTCCAATTAAGAGTGGGCTAGTGGTGATCGACCAAAGAAGAGCACATCAAAGAATTTTGTATGAGAATTTTTTGGAGAATATAAATAACCACCCAGGAGCTTCTCAGCAGTTATTATTTCCTTTGACTTTATATTATGCTCCTTATGAGATGCAAGTTCTTCAGCAAATAAAGGAGTTATTACAACAAACAGGTTTTGCTTTTGAGCAACTAACAAAAGAGTTTGTTGTCATATCAGGCTTACCTGTGCATATTAGTGAGAGTGAAGCTTCTATTGTTTTAGAGGATTTAATTGCTGATTTTAGAAACGGAGACACTCAAGTTGTCTTTGATCAAAGAGAACGTATCGCCAAATCCTTGGCTCAGAGTTTATCTGTTAAAACGGGCACTACTTTAACTAATGAAGAACAAGAGAATATAGTTAATCGTTTGTTTGCCTGTAATGAACCTAATGTATCACCATTTATGAAATCTACTTTTATTACTATGAAAGTAGAGGATATTGAGAAAAAATTTACTTTATGATGAGAATTACCGAAACTGTTAAACACCTAATCATCCTAAATGTGATTTTATTCATTTCTGGATATTTTGTTGCAGCCTTACAAGGCTTATTTGCAATGTATTATTTTCAAAGTGAACAATTTTATATTTGGCAGCCATTAACCCATATGTTTATGCATGGAAGTGTCTTGCACATCTTTTTTAATATGTTCGCCTTGTTTTCTTTCGGTACTACTTTGGAATTAATTTGGGGGTCACGAAAATTTTTATTGTTTTACATTGCCTGTGGACTTGGCGCTGCACTTTTACACCAAGGAGTGAATTATTACACTGTTGCTTCTGTTTATAATCAAGTTGCTGAGCAAGGGGTGAGTAAAAGCGATTTTTTATATTATTTGACTGCACAAGGCAATTCTTTTAGTTATCCTACAAGTTGGTTACAGCATACTACAGTTGAGGAACTAACTAAAGCTGTTGTAGCTTTTAATGTTCCTGTTGTTGGAGCATCAGGAGCTATTTATGGACTTTTAGTTGCTTTTGCATGCATGTTTCCTCGAGCAGAACTTATGATGATGTTTATTCCGGTGCCTATTAAAGCAATGTATTTTGTTCCAGGAATTTTATTAATTGATTTATATGGTGGTATGACCGGCGGCTTTAGTTTATTTGGAGGCGGTGGGGGAATTGCTCACTTTGCCCATATTGGAGGGGCAATCACTGGATTTATACTTATGAATTATTGGAAGAAAAACCAGTTTAATGCTAATCGCTGGGATTAATTATGGCTAAAGTACTAAATGATTTTATAGACAAGTATAAATCTAGTAGCTCTGTAGAGAAGTTAATATGTTGGATAGTGGCTACTTCTGTTTTAATGTTTATCCTAAAGGCCTTGGTTCCTTCTTTGTATGAAGTTGTTTTTCCTTGGTTAGCCTTATCTAGTAGTGGGATGGAATTACTCTACAAACCATATACTTTGATTAGTTATAGTTTCGTACATGCTGGAGCTATTCACTTATTGTTAAATATGTTGGTCTTGTACTTGGTAAGTAAATTATTTACCACATATTTTACAGCTAAGGATTTCTTAGTTTGTTTCTTTTTGGGAGCCTTCTTGGGAGGAGTTTTTTTTATAGTAGGATCTTTTTTATTTTCAGTTGGCTCTATTTTGGTTGGTGCTTCTGCGGCTATAATTTGTCCATTGATGGCTTTGGTGTTTTATAATCCCAATATGCAAATTAGGTTAATGCTAATCGGAGTGGTAAAAATTTGGTACATAGCTGCATTTATTGTTATATTAGATATCATACAGTTGTCAGGTGCAAACGTTGGAGGTCATTTAGCTCATTTAGGTGGCGCATGTATGGGCTTTTTGTATATAAAATTTTTTAGACACAGTAGTTTTTTAGACTCATTTTTGAGCGGGGTCCAGAAGTTGTTTAAGCCAAAAAAGAATAGGCATTTGAAAACTGTTTACAAACGTGATAAAGTAACAAGACAGGCGAATAATCAAACCAATTATAAGGCTAGTTCTAGTCAAAAACAAATTGATGAAATTCTTGAAAAAATAAGTAAAAGTGGCTACGAGTCTTTAACTAAGGAAGAAAAGAACTTTTTGTTTACTAGTGGAAAAAAATAATCAATGAGAAAGTTAACGTGGTTTAATAAGATGATTTTCATGTTTAATATAGTTTTGGCTGTGTTAACCGTGATAGGGTATTTTTTACCTTTCTTAGCCCCGAAACTTTTTCCTTTCCTATCGGTATTCTCACTACTTTTACCAAGCTTATTAATTATAAATCTTGTTTTTCTGTTATATTGGCTCATATTAGTTAAAAGACAGGTTTGGCTCTCGCTTTTAATTCTTTTATTAGGATTTACTTCAATTAATAAATTTTATCGCTTTAGCGGAAAGAATTTACCTGAACAAAGTAACGATGTTACTTTGATGAGCTACAATGTGCGTCTTTTTAATTTGTTTGAGTGGATTAAGGATGACAAGGTTAGTCAGAATATAAAGGAGTTTGTTGAGGTAAACGATCCTGATGTTTTAGCTTTACAAGAGTATTCTAAAAATACTAAAATAGCGTTTAAGCAGTACCCCTATAGTTATATAGTTTCTCATGGTAACAAAATTAAGACAGGACAGGCTATTTTTTCTAAGTACCGCATTATAGATAAAGGAGAAATTAAATTACCTAATTCTAATAATAATGTGATCTTCGCCGATATTTTAGTGGAAAAAGATACCATTAGAATATATAGTATTCATCTGCAAAGTATAAGTATAGGTCCTGATATACATGAGAATGTTGAAGAAATAGCTTCTAGGAGAATTATTAAAAGAATTTCCCAAGCTTTTTCTGAGCAGCAGTTACAATCTGAATTAATTCGTTCTCATATGGATGATGCATCTCACCGAAAAATAATTTGTGGAGATATGAATAACAGTGCTTTTTCCTATGTATATAGAAATGTGAAGGGAGATCTGCAAGATGCTTTTGTACAGGCAGGTCAAGGATTTGGTAAAACGTATGATTTTGATCTGTTTCCAATGCGAATAGATTATATTTTTGTTGACCCTACTATAGAGGTGAAAAGTTTCAAAACGATGAATAAGTTTGTTAATTCTGATCATTTCCCTTTATTTACTCGTTTAAGTATTCAACGAGCTGTTCAGTAAGTAATATATATTAAAAAAACAACAACCCTGTAAATATTTACAGGGCTTGTTTTATTTAAGTAACTCTAAAATTCTCTCTAAAGCCATTGCTCTGGATCCTTTTATTAAT
>CANROJ010000096.1 GCA_947632215.1 uncultured Flavobacterium sp.
AATTTCGGGGGCTTTTATTATTTATAATACTCGGTGTTAAAATTCCTTTTAATAAGATGGACTTACTCATAAACGGGTTTTAAACTTGTAGAGTATAAGCGTAGATATGCCACTGTGTCCTAGGTTTTAAATTACAGCTTGTAGTCATTATTAGAAAAGATAGATTACAGGTATCAGTAAGTTCAAAAATATAATGGTATTTAAAAGCAGTAAAGAATATACCCAAGTGGTATATACTCTAGGTATTTGATTTAAAACTTAAGTTTTCGCTTTTTACTATAAAAAAGAAAAGTCTTCGGGTTACCGAAGACTTTTCTTTTTTATAGTATTATATATGCTAATTATCTGTAGTAGGATTATTAGGCTTATTATTTAGTTGTTCCCATGTCCAGATACCATCTTCATTAATATATGGACGGCATTCTTTATCTAAGTAATTAGGTTTGTCTGAACAAATATTTAGTCTAGGGTCATCATATTTATAATACTTTACTAGACCATACTGGTCATAATACATTAGTTCAATTCTTGTAGGTACTCCATCATCATCATCATCTAAGTTTAAAAAGTTTGGAGTAAGTTCATATCCAGATGTAGAATAAGAGAAATAATCATTCATGGTTAATTCTGTTCCTATTTTACTAGGTTCTACCTCATATTTAGATAAAATGCCATCTCCATCATGATCTCTTTCTAAAGTATTGATTACAGTCATATCTACAATGGCAGGTTCATAAGCTTTTATCTTTATGGTATTACTTTGGTTAAATAAATATAAACCAGATGGAATAAATCCAATAATTCTTCCTGCTGAGCCTTGTTCGTAAGTCAGTCCGTTACTTCCCATTTGTAAATTTGTTGCAGTTTTTACGAATTGCAATAACTGTCTCTCACCTGATGTTAACTGAGGGATAGAAACTCCTCCAACTTGGTACTCTCCAATAGTCTCAGGATAGGAGAAGAATCTACCAGCAATTGGTTTAGAAACTACATCATTTTTAAGACTATATACATTTATTTGAGTAAATACAGAGTCAATAGGTTGGGGTTGGATACCTTTTCCTTCATTTAAGCGAAGAAAATAAACCATGTATTTTGTTTCATCCGTGTTTTTTGTGTACTCTAATCTACTAACTCTATTCTCGTAAGAGCCATTATAGGGATTGTAAGTTTGAGTCGAAATTGTTTTAATAATGTATTTGTCGTTTTTTAACTCAATACTGTCTAAACGAGGATCGTCCTTGATAGTTGGTTGTTGCTTATACTTTGGACTGGTAATACTGTCAAAAGTGATAGTACCATCTTGGTTCTCTATAATGTAATTGTTAGCTAGGTATTGCTTTATGGCAACCTTATTTTCATTATATACTTCGGAAGGTTCGCGTATGATCACTGTTTCTCCCGGGGATCCAGCGTCGTCACTTTTGCAATTTGTAAGCAGTAAGCTCATACAGATTAAACTTAAAGCTGCAAATATTCTGTTCATTTTTGATTCAATTTAGTAGTGCAAGATACAATTTTACTTTATTTTTGTTTACTTTGTTTGTAAAAATTAATATTAAATTATGCGTTTAGATAAATTCTTGTGGTGTATTCGTTATTATAAGACTAGAAATATTGCTACTGAAGCTTGTAAAAAAGGCCATGTAACAGTTAACGGACAACAAGCCAAAGCCTCTCGTGAGGTTTTTCCTACAGATAAGATCACTTTACGTAAGGATCAAATTGTATATCAATTATCTGTTTTAGACATTCCTTTAAATCGAGTGGGGGCTAAGTTAGTTGATATGTATAGGAAAGATACTACTCCGCAAGAAGCTTTTGAACATATCGAAATGCTCAAATTAGCACAAAGTCATTATCGTTTAAATGGTACAGGGAGACCTACCAAAAAAGATTTAAGAGATATTAGTGAATTTTTAGATTATGATGCCCAACAAGAAGATGAGTCAAAATAATAATGTGCCAATTAACACTGCTTATTGGGATTCTCGTTATAAAAAAATGGATTCACCTTGGAATGCTAAGGCGATAACTACTCCTTTGAAGGAGTATATTGATCAAATACAGGACAAGGATATACATATTTTAATACCTGGTGTGGGGCATGGTCATGAACTTTTATATTTACATGAGCAAGGATTTAATAATATTAAGGGGTTAGACTTAACTCTTTTAGCTGCAAATCAGACTAAAGAGATGAATCCTGAGTTTCCAATTGAAAAAGTTATTTTAGAAGATTTTTTTATACATAATTTTCAATATGATTTAATATTGGAACAAACTTTTTTTTGCGCAATTGAGCCTCATTTACGCGAAAAATATGTGGATAAAATTCAGGAATTATTAAAAGAAGGTGGTAAATTAGTTGGAGTATTATTCGATACCGAATTTGATAGTAATACACCTCCTTTTGGTGGTGGGTATCTGGAGTATCAAAGGTTGTTTAAAGATAAAATGAATATAGTACTTATGGAAAAAGCCTATAATTCGATCAAGCCAAGAATGGGTAAAGAGTTGTTTATTATAATTGAAAAAAAATAAAATGAAAAAAAATATTATTTTAACTAGTGAGCAAATTGAATTTAAAATAAAGAGAATCGCTTATCAAATTTATGAAACTTACGTAGATGAGAAACAAATTGTTATTGCAGGTATATCTAATAGTGGTTACACTTTAGCTATAAAAATTGCAGATGCCTTAACAGAAATATCAGATATAGAAGTACAATTGTGTGAAGTAAGAATTGATAAGCAGAATCCCATTAAGCCTATTGAAACTTCTATCTCAAGTGAGCAATATGTAAATAAAGCAGTCGTTCTTGTAGATGATGTATTAAATTCTGGAGCTACTCTTATCTACGGAGTAAGACATTTCTTAGGGGTGCCTATTAAAAAATTAAAGACAGCTGTTTTAGTAGATAGAAATCATAAAAAATATCCCGTTAAAGCGGATTTTAAAGGGATATCTTTATCGACTTCTTTATTTGAGCATATTCAAGTTGTATTTGAACAAGATCAGCAGTATGCATATTTGAGTTAAGTCTCTAAAACTTGTATAGTCTCTTGTACTACTTGGTCAATACTTTTATTATCTATTGGTAGGATGTGTTTTGCTTTATAGTAAAAGTAACTTCTATCAAATAAATGCTTAGCAATAAATGTTTCAAGAGTGTCTTGACTGTCTTTATTTAATACAGGACGGTGCTCTTTGTGATTTTCTAGTCTATTTGCTAAAGTTTCAATAGAGCCTTTTAAGTAGATAGAGTCTATTTGCGGTAATTCTAAAACCAAGTGATTATTGGCATAGCATGGAGTTCCGCCTCCTAGACTTAATACAAAGCTAGCGTCTTGTTCTATTAGATTATTTAGGGCTTGATGTTCTAATTTTCTAAAATATATTTCTCCATGGTCTTGAAATATTTGTGTGATGCTTTTACCTTGTTGCAATTCAATTTTCTGATCTAAATCTATAAAAGGTAGTTCTAGTTGTTTTGCTAGATTCTTACCTATAGTAGATTTGCCGCAGCCCATATATCCAAGTAGGATGATTTTTTTCATAAAATAATGGCTTGTTATATAGTGAGTTAGAATATGTGTTAAAATTTATTGCAAAAATAAAACAAATTTGTCGTGGTTTTATAAAAAAACGTCCTATATTTGCACCCGCAATTAGGGATTGAAATATGACTCGATAGCTCAGTTGGTAGAGCACAACACTTTTAATGTTGGGGTCCTGGGTTCGAGCCCCAGTCGGGTCACA
>CANROJ010000097.1 GCA_947632215.1 uncultured Flavobacterium sp.
CAAATAAAAAAACTCCAAAATGTTTTTTAGTAAAACACTTTGGAGTTTTTTTTATTTTTTATGGCAACTCTAGAGAATACCACACCTAATTAAAGCAAAAAACTAGTTTTGCAATATTTCAATAATTTCTGTAAAACCTCTTTGCTGGGCGTGCTCTAAAATACTCACACCTTTTGAGTCAGTAATACTCATATCGGCACCTGCATCTTTTAAAATTTGAATAATTTCTTGATGCGCCTTACCCCCATCGCCTAAAACAACGGCTTCCATAGCTGCGGTCCATCCTAATTTATTTACATGATCAATAGGATAATCAGGCCAATTGGCCAATAATCTAACTGTTTCTACATGTCCTTTTTCACTAGCTGGAATAAGGGCAGAACCATAGTAGCGGTTGTATACATCAAAACGAGCACCATTGTTTAAGAATAATTCTACCATCTGGGTTTGTCCGCTTGCTCCGGCGTATAAAAAAGCGCTATCTAAGTTATTACCTTGCTTATTTACATCGGCTGCGTTATTTACCAAAAGCTCTGCCATTGGAAAATTCATAGATCGAGATGCCATAAGAACAAGTGGTTCATTATTGTTATTAACCGCATTAACATCCGCTCCTTCTGCCAAGGCTTGTTTAACTTTGGCAATATCGTTATTACTAACTAGTTTTACTATTTCCATATCTTTATTATCTAATGCAGTATCATTTTGACTTTGGCAAGAAACGCTAATCAAAATAAGACTACATACTATCATTAACTTTTTCATCTTAATTTTTTTTATTTAATAAACTATTTTTCCTTTGTGAATCACAGATCCCACTGGAGATATTCTTGCAACTGCCTCGGCCGAGCAACTAGCATCTACAAAAGTGATAGTTGCAGGATCACCTTGTTTTGGCCACTGTATATCTCCTTGATTATCTAGAGGTGTTATTCCATTTGTTGCCAGAGATAAACTACGCGATAAACCATACTCATCTACTTTGCCATAGAGTTCTGCTGCCACATTTGCTTTTTGAAGTACACTACCACTTCCCATGGTATTCCAGTGATCAATTATACTGTCATTACCCACACTCACATTTACTCCATAGCTCTGAAGAAGTGGTATTGGCATTATTATATTTCCAAAAGGAACAGTTGAAATAACTCCAATTTTATGAACAGATAAAAGATAGGCAATCTCTTTTAACTTTGCCTCTGGCATTTTTGCCAAAGCAAAACAGTGAGACAGATATGTTTTTCCTTCCAAGGATGGATTCTCTTGTACTTTCTTAATTAAGTACTCAATAGTCTCTACACCTGATTGACCGGTCTCATGTAGATGCATATCAATTCCTTTATTGTTATCCAAGGCTAAGGAAACTGTGGCATCGATCGTTCTTTCAATAGAACCATCAATAGTAGTTGGATCTAAGGCTCCAATGAAATCAATGTCCATTTTGGCAGCCTGTTTCATATAAGGTAAACTATCGGTATAAAACAAACCATGCTGTGGAAAAGCTACAAGCTCACAACTAAAGGTAGACTTGTTTTGCTCTATAACTTCTTGAAGATTCTCCAGGCTCTTTAATTTACTAGTAGGTTCAATATTTACATGACTACGAGTAAAGGAGCTACCATTTTTTTGTAAAAGATCAATTAGCTTTTGGGCTTTTTCTTTGGAGTTCTCCAGCATTGAAGGCATTATTTGTTGCTCCAGAGCAATCATTTGCTTAACTCCTCCCTTTCTAGGACGCACCGCTTGCCATTTTTGGCCATAAAAAGTTTTATCTAAGTGCATATGCATATCCTTAAACCCAGGCAAGGCTAACAGACCATTTGCATCCACTGCATCTAAAGAAGGATCGTTCTTTCTGTAATTTTTAATTAGCCCATTTTCTATATCTAAAGTAAAAAGTTGTGTTTTAGTACCAATAACCTGGCCGTCTTGGTATTCAAATCCTGTTTCTAAACGAACATTCTTAATGCTATAAGTATTCATAGTGCTATAATTTTGTGCTTGAAGTGTTTTGTGAAAATCGGAAGCAGCGCCATTTTTTGCTGATAACAGAGCTGGAGCCAAGGATAAACCTGCAACTCCGAGTACTGAGTTTCTCAAAAAATCTTTACGCGATATGTTTTTATTATTCATAATAGATATTTTTCTATTACAAAATTCCAAAACTCAGGGCCAAAACCCTTTCAGAAAAGCACACAAAATTTGTAATTTTTATCTATTTTGACGAAATTCACTAGGAGATAGTGAAGTATGTGCCTTAAAAACATGGGAAAAATAAGCTTGATCTAGAAAACCTAATTCTATAGAAATCTCCTTAATAGACAAATCTGTATTGTATAACAAACGCTTTGCCTGTAGCATAACCCTATTATGTATCAGTGAATTAGCCGAAAGCTTTAAATGTTTTTTACAAAGAACATTTAAATAGTTTGCCGTGATATGCAGATGTTCGGCATAGAAACCGACATTTTTATACTCTTTGTAATACTTATCTATTAGTACATTAAATTGTGCTAGGCGACTATTGCTTTGATAAACCTTAAATTCTAAGAAACTCTCTTGGGCTTGTTTACTCACCACAGCGGCTATTACACCTGAACGAGCTCTAATAATATCAAGTAAGGCATCGGGCTTCTCTAATTCCAATAAAATAGCTTCAAACTCATATTTTAAAAGTTTATAAGTATTACTATCTAGCTTAATTACAGGATTGTTTTGATAATTGGTAAAGGAGAATCTAAAGTATGGAGCAAAACTCTCAAAGAAGCTTCTCTCTACCATTAACTGATATCCTTTAGTTGTTTGGGCAATATCCCATTTATGCATTTGATCTGGAAAAAGAACATGTAGCTCTTTGTCTCCTATAGTATAATCAATACCGTCTATACTATGGACTCCACAACCCTTTTCAAAGAGAATGATTACAAAAAAATCATGACTATGCGCCTTAGTTATCGATCTAGCACCATCAAAATTATTGAATATAATCTCAGGAGCTCCGGCTTTTTGTAAAGCTCGAAAATCTTTCATATCCAAGAGCATAGACTCTTGGGGTTTTGTCAAATAATCCAAATGCTTTTTCATAAATTATTATCTGATTTTTGCCCTTTTGGCTAAAGATATCATTAAAATAAGTTTTTGCTTGAAGCAAATTAAACCATCCAAAACACCTTAGAATTGCGCTAAATAATACACGCCAATCAAGTGTTAAAACAGATAGTACTATTTTGGTTAACATCTCTTATAAAGTTACATTATTATTACTTATTTATACAGCAATAACAAACATAGTTTACATAGTT
>CANROJ010000098.1 GCA_947632215.1 uncultured Flavobacterium sp.
TAATTGTATGGATGGATGGCATTGTTTTCAAGGTCAGAGAAGGCTCCAAAGTAACACAAGAAATTTTAGATGAAATTTTGCGTTGTGCTATTTTTGCTCAAAGCGCTACAAACACGCAACCTTGAGAGATAAGAAGTGTAAGAAATCAGGAGGTTTTAGCTGCAATTAACCAACCTTAGGAGAAAACTGCACCTGTTGCTAATGCTGCTGATACTAGAAATTCAAAATTTAGTGTATTTCATAATGCTCCGGTTTTACTTGTTATTGTCGGAGAGCCTAAAAATGTAAAAGCAAGGGTAGATGTTGGAATTATGTTACAAACTATTTTGTTGAGTGCACACGCTTTAGCTTTAGGGACTTGTCCGATTGGTATGTTAATTCCACCATTGATTAAGCAAGATAATCCAGATATTCTTAGGATATTCAACTTTCTTGAAGATGTGAAGTTATGGGGGTTATTGCTTTAGGTTATCCTTGTGAAAATCCTACGGCTCCTATTAGATACAGTGACAAAGTTAAGTATATAAGATAAAACACCTGTAGTATAATAGTATACATGTGCCGTTAAACTGTTTTGTATATTATATAAAAGAAAAGTTTTTTTCTCCAGTAATAAGTACCTCTTGCTTTTTCGCTATTTAAAGTATACTCTAAATTTATAATGAATGATATTTGATTCATAAATTTATATTTAGTATATTTATGAGGTAAATATCATGTATTAAAATATAAGATATGATTTCATTTCAATGTATGAAATATCAGTTATAACTTATTAATATTCTAAACTATGAATCAAATATCAGACATTAATATGCTTTCAGACAAGGCGATTTTAAATAAAATAGGCCTGTTTATACAACAAACACGTATTAAACAAAATATCAATCAACAAGAATTAGCCGACAAAGCGGCAATTAGTAGGTCTACACTAAGCTTGCTCGAGCGAGGTGAAGGAATCTCTTTGCTTAATCTGATAAAAATATTGCGAATATTAGATATGCTGTATATTTTTAAAGAATTTGAAGTAAAAGAAGAAATAAGTCCTTTGCGTTTAGCAAAAGGAGAGAAAAAATTGCGCAAGAGAGTAGTGAAAAAAGATACTCCACAAGACAATAATATAGATTTAGGATGGTAACAACTGCATTTATAAATATTTTTGGAAAACGGGTAGGAGCAGTGGCATGGGATCCAGATACCGAAATGGCTTCATTTGAATACGATCCTAAATTTGATTTAGAAAAATTACCCATAGCACCTATAAAAATGCCTCAGCAAAACAAAATATATAGTTTTGCTGAACACCGCAATAACGATACGTTCAAAGGTTTACCTGGACTTTTAGCAGACGCACTGCCTGATCGTTATGGTAAAGATTTGATTAATGCTTGGTTAGCTAGACAAGGACGACCAGATGATAGTTTAAATCCTGTAGAACTTTTGTGTTTTATTGGTAGAAGAGGTATGGGAGCTTTAGAATTTGAACCTATTTTAGCAAAAGAATCACCATCCTATGCTATTGAATTGACTGATTTAATTGAAACCACTAAAGCCTTATTATCCAACAAAGAAAAATTATCTATTCAAACTAAAAAGAACATAGAAGATGTTATGATGGATGTTCTAAAAATGGGTACATCCGCTGGAGGTGCACGTCCTAAAGCTATTATTGCTTACAATGAAAAAACAGGACAAATAAAGTCGGGACAAACCCTTGCTGATGATGGATATGAGCATTGGTTAATTAAGTTTGATCAAGTAAGTGATGTACAATTTGGTGAATCTAAGGGCTATGGAAGAGTAGAGATGGCTTATTACAAAATGGCAACAGATTTAGGTATTGAAATGATGGAATCACGATTAATTGAAGAAAATGACCGCGTACATTTTATGACTAAACGCTTTGATCGCGTAAAAGCAAATCAAAAACTCCACAGTCAAACTTTATGTGCCTTACAACACTATGATTTTGCTAATATCACTTCGTTTAGCTATGAGCAAATTTTTCAAACCATGCGCCAACTTAGGTTAAGCTATGCAGAAGCAGAGCAAATGTTCAAACGTATGGTTTTTAATGTTATAGCAAGAAATTGTGATGATCATACCAAGAACTTTTCTTTTTTAATGGGCAGGGATGGAATCTGGAAATTAGCCCCAGCTTATGACGTTTGCTTTGCCTATAGACCAGACAGTAAATGGGTAAGTCAACACAACTTAAGTATCAATGGCAAACGAAAAGACTTTACTAGGGAAGATTTATTAACTATAGCCCAGCAAAACTCCATTCGAAACCCTATAGGTATTATTAACTCTTGTATTGAGCTAGTTAAAAATTGGAAAGTATATGCTCAAATGTATCAAGTTGATGATAAAAAAACAAAGGCAATAGATCAATTACTAATAAAGGAGTTAATATAATTTATAAATTAACCTTTCAATATTTTCTTTTGTTTTTAAGAGTTTTATTTTATCCAAAGAAATACTCTTATCATTCTATGGAATATATAAAAAATAATCAGCTAGACAATATATTAAGTAAAAGTTGATTACCTTCGCAAAAATTTTATTTAAACATATAACATAAATAAGTTTTACTACTTTATGTTATTGCTTTTGGTAAAAATTTAATATAAAAACTTAAAAAATGAAATCTGAAATTTGTACTTGTAAAGGCTTAAATAGTGATTGTGAAAAATGTTTTGGAAGTGGATTTATTTCTGTTTCTGATGAGACTCCTAATAAATCTACGCCTAAAAAAGTGGAGAAGAAAAAGCGAAAATTCGAATCATTTCTTCCTGAAAATATAGATGTTTTATCTAGAAAAGAAGTAGAAGAAATTGCTGTTAAAATTATTGGGTATTTAGATACAAAGTCAAAAAAGCAAATGCAAATCTTAAATTCTATTCCTTTTAACACGAAGACTTTTCGTAGAGATTTTGGTAGTAAATTTGAATCATTAGATGTATTAGAAGCTGAAAAACAGCATTTAAGAAACGAGCTTTTGACTGTTGAGCAAGAAATTTTACTAAAAAATTACAAAAGCAATTTCCAGTTTAAGCATTTTTTATCAGATAAGGATTTGGATGTTACATCAAATAGACAGTTAAAAGAATTAATTAGAGAATATAAAAAACTGAAAAAATAGTAAGTATATTCTTAATACAAAAGAGAAGGAGCTAAGTGGTATGATAAAGTTAGGAATAACTCAAAAACTACTTCT
>CANROJ010000099.1 GCA_947632215.1 uncultured Flavobacterium sp.
AAGCTTGGGACTCTGAAGAACATTACGTGTTTGAGCTTTTAAGTAGTAAGAACACAGAATTAGATTGGAGAGTATTGGGCTTAAGAGATCACGTAGAGAATGACAGAAAATCAATTGATAAAGCTATTAAGTTAAATAATAATAAAACATATTTGCAAATTTTCGATGAAAAAGGAATTGAAATAGGCGAAAAAGGTAGAGACAGATTTAATTTCAAAGTCGGAGAGAGTAAGAATGATATTTATATACCTTAAATAATTATATAAGGTATCTCTTATATAGACAACAATAAAATCGCTTGTTTATGTAATTGTTTTCAAAAAGTCTTACAAAACACAGTTTTATATCCTTTAAAGATTTAATAAAATAATCGTTATATATTTTATTAAATCTTTATTTTTTACAGTGTTAAACATATGATAAAAAATGCAGCATACTTTATGTTAGCGTTTAATTAAATATTTACCTTAATTATGAAAAAGTATATTTTAATTACTTATTTAATCTTATTATCTGCAACGACATATTCACAAATTATAATAGAAGGTAATGTTATTGATTTTAATGGTCAGTTACTACCATCGGTTAGTATCTCGTTAATAGATCCTTTAAATGGAGCAGTCATTACTTATACTACTTCGGATGTTAATGGGAATTACTCTTTAAGCTTACAGACTGATCATTCAAAAGTTTTGTTGCGTACATTTGCTTCTAACTATGATAGATATGAAGAGGAAATTGAAGCTAAATCACAGCTTATTCCACTTGTTTTAGAGCCAAATCATACGGAACTAGAGGAAATATTCATTAAAGCATCTCCTATTGTACAAAAGAACGATACCATAGTTTACGACCTTAATTCTTTTGCTAGTAAAAACGATAGAGTACTACAAGATGTACTAAAGAAAATGCCGGGTATAGAAGTCTCAGACAGTGGAGAAATAAAGTACCAAGGAGAAAGTATTGGTGAGTTTTTAGTAGAAGGAAAAAACTTAATGCAAGGTAGCTATTCTGCTATTACTAACGCTTTACCTAATTTACATATCAGTAAGTTAGAGGTATATGAAAATCATCAACCTATTAAAATGCTAAGAGGAAAAATACCCTCTAGTAAAGCAGCAATTAATATTCGTTTAAAAAACAAAATAAGCTTCTCAGGAAGTGGTAGCGTAGCTGTAGGTGGAGATCCGTTTATTTACAACGCATCTGCTACTCCAATGTTTTTTAGTAAAGGATTACAATATTTGGTTAGTTTAGCCTCTAATAATGCAGGGGAACAGCCCCAACAAAGGTTCGCTAATTTTAGCATCGGCCAAGCTTTTGATGCCTTTAGAATGAGTACATCCTCCTCCTCTTTATTATCCATCGCTTCTTTAGGTAACCCAGGTATAGATAAGAAAAGATATTTAAGAAATAAAAGTAATGCTGCATCTGCTAACTTTCTAAATAACTTAAGCGATCAAGTAACCTTAAATACTAACATATTTTACAACAATGAGTTTGTAAGGCAAGATGCTTTACAAAGCACTAGAGTAGCTGTTTTTAATCCTGTAACAAATACTTTTGATCCTTTGGTATATGTAAGAGAGAATGATAACGCTCTTTTCACAGAATCTATACAGGGGAAATTTACCCTTACTAAAAACACAGATAACAACTATATAAAAAACACCTTAACTGTAGATGTAGACCGCAAAAAAGATAACTCTTTAATGCTTTTAAACCTAGATCCAATTGATCAGTCGTTATATTCACCTAATTTTAATATTCAGAATACCTTTTCTAGTTTAATTCCTGTGGGCAATAAAAAGTTTGCAAACTTTAGAAGTTTAGTAAATTTCGCAAATAACAAACAAAACTACCTAGCACAAACCTTTGGAAATCTAAATTTAGACGATCCTCTTTTAGAATCCTATCAGGATCTGAACCAGATCTATAAGCAGAATAAGTTCTTTACTCAAAATGCTATTTCACTATCGTGGGTTAAGAATAAATGGACCATAACAAGTGAGTACAGTTTGCAATATGAACATACAAATTTTGATACTCAGCTTTGGGGAATAGACCAATCGGTTAGCACACCTATTGGACCTTCTTACACCAATGATCTAAAGTATAGCCAAGTGGTAAATCAACTAGATAACTCTGCTTCTTATTCTTCGAATAAATGGAAAATGCGTTTTTCATTACCTATTTCCTTTAGAAACATTGATTTAAAAGACAAACAAGACCATACTACAAATAATAAGAATGTAGTTAACTTGTTACCATCTGCCAGTGCTACTTACACTTTAAGTCATATGTGGACCTTTAGAGGTAGTTCAAATATTAATGTTTCATATACTCCTTTAGAGCAGCTATATAGTAACTATATATTTTCTGGACTGAATCTAAGCGCATATCAAGGTAAAATCCAGGATACAAAGACCTGGAGTAACAGAGGAGTCGTGGAATTCAAAAATCCATTTAATGGACTTTTTGGTAATGCTACCATTACACAGTCGAGCACCAATAAAAACGTAATATTACGCCAACAAATACAACCTAACGGACAACAAATCATCGAAGCAATTGAGAAAGATAATACCTCTACCTCACTTACTTCTACGGTGAACATTGGAAAGTTCTTTACTGATTTCTCGACTAACTTAAAGCTTAATTTTACCAATAAAACAACAAAGAATGATGTGATCTTAAATGAGAATTTCGCAAGAGTTAAGAACACTACCAATACCTATGGCATATCTTTTACAAACAACCACCTTTCGTGGTTGCAAGTAAACTATGACTTTTCCTATACCAAAAGTAGTAGAAAGAATCATGACTCAAGCGATAACACCTACAGAAACTCTTCGCTTCTTAGCGTTGATCTAAGTCCATTTAGTGAACATAGTATAACTTATAAACTAGATTACAGACAAAGTAACTTCAACAACCAAGTGTTTGCCAATCGCTTTATGGATCTGCAATACCGTTATAAATGGAATAAGAGAAAAATTGACTTAGAATTAGAATGGATGAATATCTTAAATCAAAAACATTACGAACAGGTAATTATCAATGATATTCAAACCACTACTAGTTCTTATCAGATTAGACCTAGACAAATAGTAGTTCGTGTACGTTTTACCTTTTAACCAAAGCAATTAAGGAATTGAACGTCA
>CANROJ010000100.1 GCA_947632215.1 uncultured Flavobacterium sp.
TTTTAACCCAAATATATTTTTTTGGAGGCTTGAGCTTCTCATATTTAAAAAAATAAGCACAAGATCAATCCTGAAAACACATAACAAAGAGGGCCGTCTCATTTTTTATTGAGACGGCCCCTTTTTTAATATAAATCCTTATTCTTAACAGTACATTAACCTATGGTCTTAAAGGGTACTACATTGTTAATAATACTATCATATTGCCTTAACTATTTTGTAAAAAGCAACTTGCATCTTTGTGTAACATAAAACAAAAAACAACACAATGAAAAAAATTTTTAGATCAGCAGTAACATTAGGCTTATTAAGCTTTGTCTTAGCAAGTTGTTCAAACAGTGATGACACTTATATTGAAGAAGAACCAGGACGTGCCGAAAACCAATTAGGAGGTACTTATAAAGAAGGAGATGTATTAGAGCTTGATGCTAATATAGTATATCAACTTTCAGAAAAATTAGAAATGCAAGATGGGTCTATCTTAAGAATACCAGCAGGAACAAAAATTGTAGGTACAGGTGGTACTTCTTCTTACATCGCAATTGCGCAAGGAGCCAAAATTTATGCAGAAGGAACTAAAACCAATCCTATCGTACTAACAGCAAATGTACAAAAAAGAGGAAGCTGGGGAGGTCTAGTAATATGTGGTAAAGCCCCTATTAACAAAGGAGACAAAGGAACAACTGCCACTGCAGAGGTTTCTGACCTTACTTACGGTGGTGATATAGTAGATGACAACTCGGGAAGTATAAAGTACCTACGTATTGAATACGCTGGAGCTAACTATAATTCTGAAAAAGAGTTCAACGGACTTAGTTTATTCGGAGTTGGAAATGGAACTACAATTGAGTACGTACAAGCCCACGAAGGTTCTGATGATGGTTTCGAGTGGTTTGGTGGAACAGTTAACACTAGTTATTTAGTTTCTACTAATAATGATGACGATCAGTTTGACTGGACCGAAGGGTGGAACGGAAATAATGAAAACTGGTTTTCCTCACAAAAAGGAGTAGCAGATAAAGGTTTTGAGGCAGATAACAATAGTAAAAATCACCTAGCTACGCCAATCTCTTCTCCTAGTATTAAAAACTTAACATTAATTGGTTCATCAGAAGCTCCAGTTGATGGAAAACCAAGAACAGCATTGCATTTTAGAGTAGGTACCCAAGGAAACTTAGAAAACGTTTATCTGAAAAATTTTGAAATTGGAGTTTTAGTGGAAAATGATGCTACTATTGCACATGTTGGAAAAGGTCTACAAGTGAAAAATGTACAATTTGATCAAGTAGAACAAAAATACAATATGTCTGACGACAAAGGTGATGCAATTACAAATGATGCAATTATAGTTGAGGCGAACAACACTGGAGCTGGTGCAGGCGCAAATGTACCTGAGTGGGCTCAAGGCTGGACTGTTGGTCTATAATTATAAATTACTAAATATGTTAAAGAATAAAGTTTTGTCTTTTTAAGACAAAACTTTATTCTTTTATATATCAAATATTTATTGTACTTTTATCCTGTTAATAGGATATCCATGGCAAAAAATTACATCTACTGTTTAATATTCTTTCTTACAATACTAGTAAGTGGTAGTATTAAGGCTCAACAGGGTCTTCAGCCTAATGGTGCAAAATACACCACCCAGAGTATCGAAGGACTTACTATATATCCTAATCCAACAATAATTAACAGCACGATTTATATTGAATCGACAAAGAATTCACCAAAAGAGGTAGAGCTTTACAATATTGTTGGAAAAAAAATGTTATCTGTAACTCTAAACTCCAAAGAATTAGTTTTACCCTATAGCGTGAATGCTGGTATCTATATTATGAAAGTTAGGGAAGATAATGCTACTGAAACTAGAAAAGTAATAGTTAAATAACTCTAGATAATATACAATATCCTATAGCATCAATATATTGATGCTATTTTTATTTATACTTTTGTGCAAAATCATACACTTGTGTTTACACCAACAGAAATAACTCAAATACAGACAAAGAAAGAATTTCATAAAATTGCGATGAAAATTTATCGCTATCAATATGAAAACAACTTAGTATATAAACAGTTTTGCGACCTACTAGGTAAAACTCCTTTAAAAGTTAAAACATTAGTGGACATTCCATTTTTACCTATTGAATTTTTTAAAACAAAACAGGTATTAACTGGTGATTCACCAATTCAAGAAACCTTTACAAGTAGTGGAACCACAGGTAGTATAACAAGCAAACACCACGTAAGGGATTTAGAATTTTATAGAGAAAGCTTTAGAACTGCCTTTTCTTATTTCTATGGCAATATAGAGAACTATGTTGTCTTAGCTCTTCTGCCTTCTTATTTACAACGAAACGGATCTTCTTTAATATATATGGTTGAAGACCTCATTAATTTATCTCAAGAGCCTGATAGTGGCTTTTATCTTGATAATTATCAAGAGTTGGCACAAAAAGTAATTGAACTTGATAAACAAGGAAAAAACGTACTACTTATTGGTGTTACTTATGCTTTATTGGACTTAATAGAACTGCAAGGGTTTGAGCTTAAAAACACCATTATCATGGAAACTGGTGGAATGAAGGGAAGAAGAAAAGAAATGATTCGACCAGAATTACATCAAATACTTTGTGAAGGATTTGGAGTAAATAAGATACATAGTGAATATGGAATGACTGAACTATTATCACAAGGATACTCTATAGGTGATGGTATATTTGACACACCTCCTTGGATGGATATTTTAATAAGAGATCCTCAAGATGCCTTTAGTTATTTACCAGAGGGTAAAACAGGAGGAGTAAACGTTATTGATTTGGCTAATATTAATTCTTGCAGCTTTATAGCTACTCAAGATTTAGGAAAAAAATACAGTGATGGTACTTTTGAAATATTAGGCCGATTTGACAACTCGGATATTAGAGGTTGTAATCTAATGATACAGTAAATAATCCAGTGAAAATATAAAATGCCCCAAATCAGT
>CANROJ010000101.1 GCA_947632215.1 uncultured Flavobacterium sp.
GCCTTGATAAAAAAAAAGCAGATAAATCCTTTGCTATTGCAAGTAAACCACTAATTTTAGATCATTAACACAAACACGACATTACCAGTGAAAAAGAAATTTTACCCCCAGAGGAGTCTCTCTTTCCTACTTTTTATATTAATCCTACCTGTAGCTATTATTGCATACCTTAAGTGGAACTATCAAAGCGTTATGGCTCTTTCGATAATTATCTTAATTATAACCCTAGTTAATCTCTACCTATACTTCTTGACTTACTTTATTATTGAAAAAGATAGATTGATTATCAAAATAGGCTTTTTCACCTATAAAAAAATATATCTAAAAGATATAATAGCTGTAAAAAAGGATAAGACTTTAAGAAGAAGTTTAGCGGCTAGTGTGAAAAATAGAATTGAAATTTTTTATCCCAGCTCAAGTGTTATTATTTCTCCTAAGAATATAGAGGAATTCTTAAAGGTGTTAAATAAGGAAATCACTAATTAAAGCAAAACTAAAACCCAAAATAAAAATAGATATAGCAAAGAAATCTCTAAGGGCTTTACTAGCTTTAAGAAGTTTTTCACGCCTTAGAAGTCTTTAAGGGTAATCAAAACCTTATAATTAAAGAGCACTTTACTTAAAAAGGCTTAAAACCCAGCAAATAACTCACAAAACAAGACCTCCATAGAGTACTAAAGATGAGTTAGACCTAAACAATAAAGCACTAACTATAAAGATTTTATATATATTTAATGCAAGTAAAACACTCAACAGTAAGATTTCCTCTAGAAAAAGCTATTTTATATAAAATATCTTTCTTATCTTAACATCACGAAAATAACATCACTATTAAATTGTAAAATTATGAAATTAATGAAATTTTTACCATTTGTAGCACTTGTACTTTTTATGAGTTCATGTGGTATTCAAGTATCATCGAATTATAATCAATCGGTGAACTTCAATGAATTTAAAACCTATAACTTCCTTGATGAAGGAATTGAGAAAAGTAGCTTAGATGCTATTACAAAACAAGCTGTATTAAGTGCAATTGAAGCTGATTTGGCTACTAAAGGTTACACTAAAACAACTACTAATCCTCAGATTTTAGTAAACATCTTTACTAAAACACAACAGGAATTAGACATTCAAAACAATTATAATTATCCTAATTTCTATGAGCCATACGGATTCGATAGTGGATGGGGATATACTCCTTACTGGAACCCAGAAGAAACAACTACAGTTACAACTGAGTTAGAAGGTAAATTATACATTGATATCTTAAACCCTTCTACAAAAACATTAATTTGGCAAGGAGTTGGAACTGGTCTTGTAGGTGGAGCTAACACACAAGCTAAAGTAGAGAAATTAGTACAACAATATGTTACTAGCATCTTGGCTAACTACCCTCCAGGATCTAAAAAATAATATCTTACAATTATTACTGGTAAGCAAACACCCTCTAAACCAAAAGGTTTTTGAGGGTGTTTATAATTTAACACAATAAGTATTGCAGTGATTTTAACTTATGATCTGATAAAATACAATTAAATATTGCTAAAAATAACTTCTAGTAAACCTCACTAGTAACCTAATATGTCTACCTTTAAGAGTAAAAGCTTCAAATAAAGGCACCCATTGATAATCCCAGACCAATAATATTAGTATATTAAGCAGATAAAGCTCTGTGAGTCAATATGAAAATATATAATGTGAAAATTATTGGCCATAAAACAAGAAAAACACAAAAAAGCAATTAAATTTGAATATATTATTCTTAGAAAAGTTTTTCTTAAAATATTTATTTTTACAATAACAAAGTAAGGCTTTAGTCAAAAGGCTAAGCACACAAGAAATTAAAAATATGAACAACGCTGCTGATCCATACAATTTAAAACATCCACTGCGATATAAAATATACACTGTACTAAATATTGATTCCAGAACTCTTGCTAGTAAAATAGTAATGGGACTAATTGTTGTGGTGATTCTTGCCAACGCCGCTACTTTAGTTTTACAAAGTGTAGCGCATATACAAGCGGAATTCGGTAATTTTTTCAATAAATTTAGTTTATACTCCGTGATTTTCTTCACCGTGGAGTACATCCTTAGGATGTGGAGTATTAGCTGTGATCCAAACTATAGAAAACCCTTTATAGGAAGGCTTAAATATGGTTTAACTGGTATGCAGATTATTGACTTACTAGCCATTGCTCCATTCTATTTATCTTTTGTTTATTTCGATTTACGCATCTTGCGTCTACTTAGAATATTTAGATTGCTACGTATTTTTAAAGTAGCGAGATACGTGACGGCACTAAACCTACTTGTAAGAGTAATGAGAAGAAAAAGAGATGAATTAATTTTAATTTTCGTTATCTTAATTTTCCTTCTTCTTATAGCCTCTACTGCTATGTATTATGCGGAGAATGCTGCTCAACCGGTAAATTTCTCTAGTATCCCTGAGGCTATGTGGTGGGCTATTATTACCTTAACTAGTGTGGGTTATGGAGATGTTGTTCCAATAACTGACTTAGGTAGACTTCTTGGAGGAGTAATAGCCGTTATTGGTGTGGCTTTCTTTGCAATCCCCACAGGGGTTCTTGCCTCTGGATTTTCAGAGGAGTTTTCTCTAACAGAAAACCAAGGGGATTTCCCACAACTAAATCCAAATGCGCATCCTTTAAAACAAAAATTCTCTCCTCCTAAATCGGACCAAAGTACACAAATACCTAAAGAGTAGAACCATTAGTATTACTTAGAACTAGTTACCCGAGTTGTTAGCTTATCTTAAATACCTATAAAGCTACCTGTGTAACCCTAAAGTAATAAAAGAGCAGTATAGCCTCTAAAAAA